>JBASIS010000075.1:0-25678 GCA_049654905.1 Chromatiaceae bacterium | reverse complement strand
AGATAGGGGCCACGACCCTCCGGTTGCGCTTCGAGGTCAGCGACCCCGGCATCGGCATCACTCCGGAGGCCCTGACCGGCATCTTCTCGCCTTTCACCCAGGCCGATAGCAGCATCACCCGTCGTTTTGGGGGCACCGGCCTGGGGCTTTCGATCAGCAAACGCCTGGTCGAGTTGTTGGGGGGTCGGATCGGCGTCGACAGCCAGGTCGGCGCGGGCAGCACCTTCTGGTTCGAATTGCCTTTCAAACGGGCACCACGTCCCCCGGCGGACCCGGGCCCGGTCCAGAGGCTGGGAGTTTGACATGACGACACCCGAACCCGAACACCTCCTGATCGTTGACGACACCCCGACGAATATCGAAATCCTGTTGGGGATGCTGGAGGAAGACTACGACCTCGGCTTTGCCACCTCCGGACGCCAGGCCCTGGAGCTGGTGGCAGCCGATTCCCCCCCCGACCTCATCCTGCTCGACGTCATGATGCCGGAGATGGATGGCTACGCGGTCTGCGCGGCCCTCAAGGCCGATGCACGCACCCGCGACATCCCGGTCATCTTCATCACCGCCAAGACCGACGCGGACAGCGAAACCCGCGCCTTTGCCGCCGGAGGCGTGGACTTCATCCACAAACCGGTCAACCGGGCAGTGGTACGGGCCCGGGTCCGGCTGCACCTGGATCTGAAACGGCACGCCCGGGCCATGGCCCTGAGCCTGGCCGAGATCCAGCGGGCTAACGATCAATTGCTGGTACTGTCCAAGGCCATCGAACAAAGCCCGACCTCCATCGTCATCACGGACGCCAACGCCATCATCCAGTACGTCAATCCCTGGTTCACCCAGGAGACGGGTTATACCTCCGCCGAGGCCATCGGTTGCAATCCCCGGCTGCTGCAATCGGGATTGACCACGCCTAGCCTATACCAGGAGATGTGGGACCACCTCCCCCGGGGCGAGACCTGGGTAGGCGAACTGGTGAACCGCCGCAAATCCGGGGAGGTTTACTGGGAGGAGGCCCGCATCGCTCCGGTTAAGGACGCGGCCGGCAACATTACCCATTACGTGGCGGTCAAGCTCAATATTACCGATCGCAAAAACGCCCAGGATCGGCTGGTGTACATGGCCACCCACGACGTCCTGACCCAACTGCCCAATCGCGGGCTCTTCTTCGACCGGGTCACCCAAAGCCTGGAACTGGCCAAGCGTCGGGGCGGCAGGGCGGCACTCCTCTTCATCGACCTCGACAAATTCAAGCCGATCAACGACACCTGGGGCCACGCCGTCGGGGATCTGCTGCTGAAGGCCGTCGCCCAACGTCTGACCGCCCGTATACGCGCCGCGGACACCGTCGGCCGCATCGGCGGTGACGAGTTTGTCATCTTGCTGCGGGAGGTGGCTAACGAGGAAGGGGCGATCAAGGTGGCCGAGGCCTTGCGCGATGCCCTGAGACAGCCCTTTGAAGTGGCTGATAAGACCCTAGCGATTTCCGCCAGCATCGGCATTGCCCTCTACCCGGACCATGGCGGCGACGCCAGCGAACTGACCCGCCACGCCGACGAGGCCATGTACCGCGCCAAGGAGGCGGGACGCGACCGTCTCGACCTCTTCGCGCCCCACGTCTTGATGGGTCCTTCTTGATGTTGCCGGGACGACGGGGATAATGGGCGAATCTCCAGACCCCGGCAGGTAATCCCGATTTTGAAGCCCTCTTCACGCGGCCTCCTGTCCGCCCGTCGCCCCTGGTTGTTCGCCGTCCTGGCCCTGCTGCCGGTTCTGGCCACGGAGCAGGTCATCGAAAAGCTGGCCCGCGACCGGGCCCTGGAACAGGAGCGCACCGGCGTCCTGAGGGAACTGGCCACCCTGCGCGCCCGCCTGGAAGGCACCATCAACGCCCATCTCCTCCTGGTATACGGGCTGACCACCGTCATCGCCTCGCGCCCGGATCTCGATCAGACCGAGTTCGCCCGCATCGCCAGCGGCCTGGTGAATCAGGACCACGCCCTACACAACATTGCCGGCGCCCCCGACCTGGTCATCAAATTCATTTATCCCCTCGTGGGCAACGAGGCGGCGTTGGGCCTGGATTATCGGACCCACCCCATCCAGGCCCCCGCGGCGCTGCGCGCCCTGGCGAGCGGCCGGCCAGTGCTGGCCGGCCCCCTACCCCTGCTCCAGGGCGGCATCGCCATCCTCATCCGCGCACCGGTCTTCGTCACCCCCGCGCAACCTGACGAAGAGCCGCGCCCCTGGGGCCTTCTCTCCGCCATCATCGACATCGTCACCCTCTATGAGCGGGCGGGGGTCCTGGAAGCCCAGCGCAAACTCCAGTTGGCCCTGAGCGGCCCGGACGGGTCCGGTCCCGAGGGCCCGGTCTTCTTCGGCGACCCCCGCGTCCTGACCCAGCAGCCGGTCACCCTCGCCGCCAGTGTGCCCGGTGGCTCCTGGGGGTTGGCGGCCATCCCCGCCGGGGGTTGGGGTCGGTCGCCCGGCCTGACCGGGCTGATCCGGTGGCTGGGGCTCCTCGTCGCCCTGTTGGTGGCGGGGATGACCTACCTGCTGGGGCGGACCAATCGGGGGCTGGCGGTGAGCGAAGTCCGGCTGCGCTCCCTGCTCGACACCATCCCGGACCTGGTCTGGCTGAAGGACCCCGATGGGGTTTATCTGGCCTGCAACCCGCCGTTCGGGCAGTTAAACGGAACCTCGGAGGCGGAGATGCTGGGCAAACGCGACCCTGACTTCGTGACCGCCGAGCTAGCGGACTTCTTTCGCGCCAAGGACCTGGCGGCCCTCGCCGCCAATGGACCCTGCCTCAACGAGGAATGGCTCACCTCCGCCCGTGATGGCCATCGCCGACTATTCGAAACCATCAAGACCCCCATGCGCGACGCCCAGGGGAAGGTGCTCGGCGTACTCGGCATCGCCCGTGATATCACTGTGCGTAAGGAGGCGGAGGAGCGCATCCGGGGGCTCAATCGGGTCCATGCGGTCATGAGCGGCATCAACGCGGCCATCGTCCGGCTACGCGACCCGGAGGCCCTCTTCCGGGAGGTCTGCCGCATCGCCGTCGAGGTCGGCGGTTTCCGCATGGCCTGGCTGGGACTGGCCGATCCGGCGAGCGGCGAGGTCCGGCCGGTGGCCCATGCCGGACCGGTGGACGGCTATCTGGAGCAGTTGGACATCTCCCTCGGGGACAACGACCACGGCCAGGGCCCCACGGGTCTGGCCCTGCGCCAGGGCCAGCACGTCGTAGCCAACGATATCGCCACCGAACCCCGCGTGGCCCCCTGGCGGGAGGCGGCCCTGGCCAGTGGCTATCGTGCCTCGGCGGCCTTCCCCATCGCCGTGGCGGGTCGGGTGCGGGGCACCTTCAACCTCTATGTGGACCGGCCGAACTATTTCGATGCCGCCGAGCTTGAATTGCTTGACGAACTCGCCGCCGACATCGGCTTTGCCCTGGGGTCCATCGAGAGTGACGCGGCCCGCGAGACCCTGGGCCGGCGTCTGATCGAACTCATGGATTCCATGAGCGACGGCTTCGTCAGCCTGGGCCGGGACTGGCGCTATCAGTATGTCAATCACCAGGCCGCCGCCCTGTTCGGCCGCGAGCCGGCGGACCTGCTGGGCCGACACATCTGGACCGAATTCCCGGAAGGGATCGATCAACCCTTCCACCACGCCTACGAGCGGGCCATGCGGGAGGGGGTAACGATTCGCTTCGAGGACTACTACCGCCCCTGGGGGCGCTGGTTCGAGAACCGCGTCTATCCGACCCAGGATGGCATCTCCATCTTTTTCAGCGAAATTACCGAACGCAAGCAGGCCCTGCTCGCCCTGGGGCGCCAGCGCGACCTCCTCGACCGCACCAGCCGCTTCGCCCGGGTTGGCGGCTGGGAGTTCGAGATCGCCACCGGCGCGGGCACCTGGACCGACGAGACGGCACGGATCTATGACCTGGACCCCGCCGGACCCGGCCGACTGGCGGCGGCCCTCGCCGTCTTCCCCCGGCCCGCGCGCCGGGAACTGGTCGCGGCGCTCCGGGCGGCGATCGCCGAAGGCCAGTCCTTCGAGCTGGAACTGCCCATGACCAGCGCCCGCGGGGCGCGTAAGTGGGTCCAGATTATCGGCCTGCCCGTTCGGGAGGCCGGGCAGGTGGTCCGCGTCGAGGGCGCCATTCAGGACATCAGCATCCGCAGGGAGGCCGAGCGGGCGGCCCACCAGCGCGAGGCCCTGCTCGACACCGTTTTCCAGGTCTTGCCGGACCTCTTCTTCCTCATGGACGCCGACGGGACCATCCGCGATTACCGCGCCAGCCGCTCCAGCGACCTCTATCTGCCCCCGGGGCATTTCCTGGGCCAGCGCATGCAGGAGATGCTGCCACCCCCGCAGGCGGCAATGTTCCAGGACAACCTGGCACGGCTGGCCCGGGAGGACCATCTGATCAGCTATGAATACCCGCTGCCCCTGCCCGGCGGCGATCGCTACTACGAGGCCCGGCTCAGCCAGTTGCCGGAGTCCACCCAGCTCATCCTGGTGGTGCGCGATATCAGCGAACGCCGGCGGATCGAGGACGAGGTGCGCCGGCTCAATGCCGAACTGGAGGAACGCGTCGCCACGCGCACCGCCGAACTGGCCGCCATCAATAAGGAGCTGGAGACCTTTACCTATTCGGTCTCCCATGATCTCAAGGCGCCCCTGCGCGGCATCGACGGCTACAGTCGCCTGCTGCTGGAGGACTATCGGGACCAATTGGACGAGGAAGGCCGGCTCTTCCTGCGCAACGTGCGTCAGGGCGTGGAGCAGATGAGCGAACTGATCGCGGACCTCCTGGCCTACTCGCGCATGGAACGGCGCGGCCTGCGGGGCATCCCGGTCGAACTCGGGGCCCTGATGGAGCGTATCCTGGCGGAGCGGGCGGCGGACATCCAGGCGAGCGGGGCCCGGGTGCGGCACGAACTCACCAGCCTGGTGGCGCGGGCCGACCCCGAGGGGCTGGGGCTGGTGCTGCGCAACCTGCTGGATAATGCCCTCAAATTCCACCGTCCGGACGCGCCGCCGGAGGTAGCCGTCCGTGGCCAGGCCAGTGGCGACACCCTCCAGCTCGCCTTCCAGGACCAGGGCATCGGGTTCGACATGCGGTTTCATGACCGCATCTTTGAAATCTTCCAGCGTCTGCAGCGCGCCGAGGACTTTCCGGGGACCGGTATCGGGCTGGCGATCGTCCACAAGGCCATGCAACGCATGGGCGGGCGCATCTGGGCCGAGAGCACCCCGGGCCAGGGGGCCACCTTCTTTCTGGAGTTGCCGCGATGATCAGCGATCCCATGAATCGCCCCATCCTGCTGGTGGAGGACAACCCCACGGACCTGGACCTGACCCGCCGCGCCTTCGCCCGCCACCCGCTGGCCAATCCCATCCAGGTGGCGCGGGACGGCGAGGAGGTGCTGGCCATGATCCCGCGCTGGGAGGCGGGGGAGCCGCTGCCCCTGGTGATCCTGATGGACCTGAAACTGCCGCGGGTGGACGGGCTGGAGGTCCTGCGCCAGTTGCGCGCCCGCCCCCTCACCCAGTCCCTGCCCGTGGTGGTACTCACCTCCTCCGACGAGGATCGGGACATCCAGACCGCCTACCAGTTGCACGCCAATTCCTACATCGTCAAGCCATTGAATTTTGACAAATTCCTGGAAGTGGCGGCCCAGATCGAAAGGTACTGGTGCCTACTCAACCATCCACCGAGGTAAACGCATGCGCCTGCTGCATGTCGAAGACGATCCGACCGACGTCGACCTGACCCGCCGCCTGCTCGCGCGCCGGGCCCCGGACATCGCCATCGCGGCGGTGCCCAGCCTGGCGGCGGCCCGGGACTGCCTGGTCGCGCCCGATCATTATGAAGTGGCGCTGGTGGACCTCAAGCTGCCGGACGGGTCCGGCCTGGAACTGCTGACCTGGATTCGCGATCGGCACTTGCCCCTGGCCGTGGTCATGCTCACCGGCGCCGGGGACCCGGAGGCCGCCATCACCGCCCTCCAGGCCGGGGCGGACGACTACCTGACCAAGGATCTGGCGACCCTGGAGCAACTCCCGGCCACCCTGCGCGCGGCCTGGGAGCGTTTCAACGCCGCCCAGGCCCGGCGGGCGCGCCCCCTGCGGGTGCTGTACGCCGAGCATCACCCCGCCGATTTTGATCTGACCCAGCGCCACCTGGCCCGTTACGCCCCCCACATCCACCTGACGGCCGTCGCCGATGTCCCGGGAATCCTGGCCCGCCTGCCGGCGGACCCCGGTGCTCCCGCCGATTTTGACCTAGTGCTGCTGGATTACGCCCTGCCGGGCCTGGACGCCCTGGAGGCGCTCAAGGTGCTGCGCGCCGAGCGCGGCCTGGATATCCCCCTGGTGATCGTGTCGGGACAGGGTAGCGAGGCGATCGCCGCCCGGGCCATGCACCTCGGGGTCAGTGATTACCTGGTCAAAAATCCGGGCTATCTCCACAAACTCCCGGCGACCCTGGAAAAGGCCTGGGCCCAGGTGGAACTGGCCCGGGAACGCGCCCAGTTGCGCGCGACCACCGACCGCCTCGCCCAAGTGCTGGCCACCAGCCCGGTCATCCTCTATACCCGGCGGCTCGACGCTCCGGACCGGCCCCTGACCTGGGTCAGCGACAACCTGGCCCGGCTCCTGGGTTACGAGGTGGCCGCGGCCCTGGCCCCGAACTGGTGGCCCGCCCATCTGCACCCCCAGGACCGCCCAACCGCCCTGGCCTGGCTCGCCCAACTGGGGGCCGGCGGGGCAACCTGCCTGACCTACCGGTTCCGCGACGGCGAGGGCCGGATGCGCTGGATCGAGGATGAAATCGGCCTCCCCGACGGCGAGGCCGGGGCCGGCGCGGGGCGCCAGGCCACCGGGGCCTGGCGCGATGTCACCGAGGCCAAGCAGATCGATAACCAGTTGCGCCAGGCCGCGACTCTCTTCGAGAGCACCCGCGAAGGCGTCATCATCACGGATCTCGCGGCATGCGTCCTCAACGTCAACCAGGCTTTCACCGACATCACCGGCTATAGCGGGGCGGAGATCCTGGGGCTCAATCCCCGCCTCCTGAGTTCAGGCCGCCAGAACCGCCCCTTTTATCAGGACATGTGGGCCAGCATCACCGGTACCGGGCACTGGCAGGGCGAGGTGTGGAACCGGCGCAAAAACGGCGAGATCTATCCCCTGATCCTGAGTATCAGCGTCGTCCGGGACCCCGAGGGGCGACCCAGCCATTATGTGGGCGTCATGACCGACATCAGCCAGCTCAAGGAGTCCGAGGCGCGGCTGGAGGATCTGGTTCATTACGACTCCCTGACCCGGCTGCCGAACCGGCGCCTGCTCCAGTCACGCCTCGAGCATGCCCTGGAGCACGCCGAGCGCCAGGGGCGGGAGCTGGCGGTGCTGTTCATCGACCTGGATCGCTTCAAGCATGTCAACGACAGCCTGGGGCATCCGGTGGGCGACGCCCTCCTGGTAGCCATGGCCCAGCGGCTGAGCCAGCGGGTACGCGCCGAGGACACTCTGGGCCGTCTGGGCGGGGACGAATTTCTGCTGCTGATGGAACAACCCATACGGCCGGAGGACGCGGCCGGGCTCGCCCAGACCCTGCTGGGCCTGCTGGAACAGCCCTTTATCCTGCCCGGCGAACCCGAGATCTACATGGGGGCCAGCATCGGCATCAGCCTCTATCCGGAGGACGGACGGACGGCGACGGACCTCATCAAGCATGCGGAGACCGCCCTCTATCAGGCCAAGGCCGAGGGCGGCGGCACCTACCGCTTCCATACCCCATCCCTGACCCGGACCGCCCGAGACCGGCTGGGCCTGGAGGGACGCCTGCACCGCGCCCTCGCCAAGGGGGAATTCGTGCTGCACTACCAGCCCCAGTTCGAGATCCCCGGCGGCCGGCTCCTCGGCTGCGAGGCTCTGCTGCGCTGGCAATCTCCCACGGACGGCCTGATCCCCCCGGATGCCTTTATCCCCCTCGCGGAGGAGACGGGGCTGATCGTGCCGCTGGGGGAGTGGGCCCTGCGCACCGCCTGCGCCCAAGGCCAGGCCTGGCGGGCCGCCGGCCTGCCCACCCTGGCTATCGGGGTCAACCTCTCCGCCCGCCAGTTGCGCCAGCCCGATCTAGTGGAGCGGGTGGCCGCCATCCTCGCCCAGACGGGCCTGCCCCCGGAGTGGCTCAAGTTCGAGTTGACCGAAAGCATGATCATGGGCCAGGGCGAGCAGGCGCCGACCCTGCTCCGCGCCCTCAAGGCCCTGGGCCTGGGGCTTTCCATCGATGATTTCGGGACCGGCTACTCCTCCCTCGCCCGCCTCAAGAACCTCCCCATCGACGAGCTCAAGATCGATCGCGACTTCGTGCGGGACATTCCGGAGGATCGCAACGACATGGAGATTGCCGCCACCATTATCGCCATGGCCCGCAACCTCAACCTCAAGGTCATCGCCGAGGGGGTGGAGACCCAGGCCCAACTGGACTTCCTCGCTCGCCAGGGCTGCCATGGCTGTCAGGGCTTTCTGCTGGGCCGGCCGGTGCCGGCGGAGGTCTTCCGGGAACGGTTCCTCCAGCCCCCCCTCCTGGCCTGAGGAGCGACCGCCCCATGTCCGATCCCGCCCCCGCCGCGCCCCCCGCCATCCCCGTGACCCCGAAGACTCGGCCCGGCTGGTTGCCCTATGTCGCTTGGGCGATCCTGGTTTCGGCCCTGATCCTGGTCCTGACCGCACTGGCGGTGTGGCAGGAGTCGGAGCGAAATAAGGAGCGCAACGCCCTCACCACCCAGAATCTGTCCTTTCTGCTCGCCAGGGACGTCGGCCACCTGCTCAGCCGGACGGACATGGCGCTCCAGTCCGCGGCGGGTTATTACCAGGAGGCCCTGGCCCATGGGGCCCTCGACGAGGCCCGGTTCAATGCCTATCTGGAGCAGCAGAAGTCCCTGGTGCCGGGGTTGCTGGACCTGCGGGTACTGGACGCGGAGGGGATGCTCCGCTTTGGCACCGGCGAACTGCAGCCTGTGTACGCGGCCGATCGCGCCTACTTTACCCACCTCCGGGACGACCCCGCCGCCGGCCTGGTCTTCGAGGGACCGCTGCTGACGCGGGCGTCGCAACGCTGGTCCCTGCTCCTGGCCCGCCGCCTCAGCCGTCCGGATGGCGGCTTTGCCGGCCTGGTGTTGGGCACCCTGCCCATCGAGGCCTTCGAGGAGATCCTGTCCCAACTGGAACTGGGGCAAGGGGGCACCGCCGCCCTGCGCACGACCGATCTGCTGCAGGTCGCCCGTTACCCGCGACTGGAAGGCGCCGACAACGGGGTGGGTAACCGCAAGGTGTCGCGGGAACTGCAGGCCCTGGTCAAGACCCACCCCCAGGCCGGCACCTATGCCACCACCACCCTGCTGGACAACGTCTTCCGCATCTATTCCTATCGCCAGGTCGAAAACTTCCCCTTTATCCTGCTCGTCGGCCAGGCCGCCGGCGACTTTCTGGCCCATTGGCGCAACAACGCCGCCCTCCTGCTCGGGCTCAGCAGCTTGGCGATGCTCATCATCGGTCTGGCGTCCTGGGGCCTCTATCGCGCCTCCAAAGAACTGAAGGTGGCGGAGGCGCGCTGGAATTTCGCCCTGGAAGGCAGCGCCCAGGGCGTCTGGGACTGGGACCTGGCCAAGGGCACCCTCTATTCCTCGCCCCGCAATCAGCGCCTCTTCGGCTATCCCGCCGCGGAGCGGATCGACCTGGCCGAGGTGTGGTTCGAGCGCATCCACCCCGAGGATCGGGCCGCCGTTCGGGACGCCCTGGACCGGCATGCCCGTGGGGAGACCCCCCTCTACATCAACGAACATCGGGTGCGCCACCAGCAGGGCCACTACCTCTGGATAGAGTCGCGGGGCATGGCCGTAGCGCGCGCGGACCAGGGCCAGGCGCTGCGGATCATCGGCACCCACACCGACATCACCGCCCGCCGGGCCCTGGAGGAGCGGCTGCGGGAACTCAATACCGGCCTCGAGTCCAAGGTAGCGGAGCGCACCATCCAACTGGTCGCCGCCAACCAGGCCAAGAGCGACTTCCTCGCCAACATGAGCCACGAGATCCGTACGCCGATGAACGCCATCATCGGTTTATCGCAACTGCTTCTGGAATCGGACCTGGCGGAGCGCCAGCGCGACTATCTGGGGAGGATTTATCAGTCGGCGACGGCCCTGCTCAACCTACTCAACGACATCCTCGACTACTCCAAGATCGAGGCCGGGCACTTGAGCCTCGAAGCGGTGCCCCTGTCCCTGGCGGAAGTGTTAGCCGGTACCCGGGCGCTGTTCGCCCTGCAGGCCGAGGGTAAGCAACTGAGCCTGAACTTCACCCTGGCCCCGGGGATGCCCGATGCCCTGCTGGGTGATCCACTGCGGCTGCGGCAGGTCATCAACAACCTGGTCGGCAATGCCCTTAAATTCACCCACCAGGGGGGGATCGGGGTCAGGATAGCCACCGTCGATCAAACGGCGGAAACCCTGCTGCTCAAGGTGTCGGTCCAGGACAGCGGCATCGGCCTGACGCCGGAGCAAGTCGATCACCTCTTCGCGCCCTTCCGGCAGGCGGACAACTCCACCACGCGCCGCTACGGGGGCACCGGGCTGGGACTCAGTATCAGCAAGCGGCTGGTCGAACTGATGGGCGGCGAGATCGGCGTCGTCAGCCAGGCGGGGGCCGGCAGCACCTTCTGGTTTACCGCCCGCCTGGGGCTCGGCATCTCGCCCTCGGTCCCGCCCCCGGTCCCGGTCACCACCGACCTGGCCCGGTCGTCACCCGAAAAGGCCACACCGGGTCCGAGCCTGGAGCAGCTCGCCCGGATCACCGCGCCCATTCGCGGCGCCCGGGTGCTGGTCGTCGATGACAACGCCACCAACCTGCTGGTCATCGGCGACTATCTCACCCGGCTGGGGCTGGTGGCCGAAACCCTCGACAGCGGCCGGGCAGCGGTGGAAAGGGCCGCCCGCGACCGCTACGATGCCATCCTGATGGACCTGCAAATGCCCGGTATGGACGGCTTTGCCGCGACCCGGGCGATCAGGGCCCAGACCGGCGCCCTCGACCTGCCCATCATTGCCCTCTCGGCGGCGGTGATGCCCCAGGACCTGGAGGCCAGCGAGGCCGCCGGCATGTGCGCGCATGTGGCCAAGCCCATCGATCCCCAGCGGCTGGCGACGACCCTGAGCCAATGGATTCGGTTACCCCTGCGCACCGCCACCCCGGCGCCCCGTTGGGAGGAGCCGCGGGTCGCGGGCGAGGCCTTCGGTCTCCCGGGCCTGGACCTCGACCGGGCCGTGCGGATGCTGGGGGGCGACTGGGGCATGCTGCGCCGGGTGCTGATCAGTTTTCACCAGGGCTTTGCCGGTGCCCCCGCCCAACTGGCGGATGCCCTGCGGCAAGAACAGTGGGATGTGGCCCGGCGGATCGTCCACACTGTCAAGGGGCTGACGACCACGATCGGGGCCGGGGGCCTGCATCCCCTGGCCCTACGCTTCGAGGAACAGCTCGCCCAGGGCGGGACGACCCTGGGCGCCGACTTCCTGGCGGCTCTGGGTCAGGTGCTGGCGGCCATTGCCCAGCTCCCGGAACTGGCCCGCCCCGCCGAACCGCTCCCGGCCAACCCCGGCGCCGCCGACACCCGCCGCCAGGACCTGGCCGAAATCGAGGCCTGGCTCCGGAAGCACCGCAAGGTGCCCGGGACCCTGTTACAACGCCTGGGCGGCGATTGGGGCGACCCCGACATCACCGGCCTGCGGAATGCGCTGCTCGGACAGATCAGCCAATTCGACTACGCCCGGGCCCTGGACACCCTGACGCTATTGCGGGAGAAATTGCCATCATGAAGGACAAGGACCTGAGCCCCGACGGACTGCTGGCCGCGGCGCGCCGCTCCGATGCCCCCCGGATCCTGGTGGTTGACGACGACCCGACCAGCCTCGCCCTGCTGGGCGAGATCCTGGACCCCCGGGACTATACCGTTATCTTCACCACCCAGGGCCTGGAAGCCCTGACCCTGGCCCACGAGGGGGTGGACCTGGTGCTGCTCGACTACCACCTGCCGGATCTGGACGGCCTGGAGGTCTGCCGGCGCCTCAAGGCCGACCGGGTCACCGCCGCCATTCCCGTCATCTTCATCACCGCCGATCAGGACACGGAAGTGGAGGCCCGAGGGCTGGAGGCCGGGGCGGTGGACTTCGTGACCAAGCCCTACCCGATGGAGGTCCTGCGCGCGCGGGTCAACACCCACATCAGCATCGGGCATGCCCTGGAGGATCTGCGCCAGAACCACCAGCAGTTGCAGCAGGCCTACGTGGCACTGGAGAACCTGGCCAGTACCGACAAGCTGACCGGTGCCTGGAACCGGCGGCGCCTGGAGGAGGCCGCCGCCAACGAGATGGAGCGCTTGAAGCGCTATGACCATCCCTTGAGCGTCATGATCATCGACATCGATTTCTTCAAAAAAATCAACGATACCTATGGCCATATCAGCGGCGATCAGGTCCTGGCGGGACTGGCGGCCCGGGTGCGCTCCAGTCTGCGCATCACGGATTCCCTGACCCGCTGGGGCGGGGAGGAGTTCGTGATCCTGACCCCCAACGCCACCCTGCCCTCCGCGACCCTGATGGCGGAGCGGCTGCGCGCCGCCATCGCCGGCACCCTCTTCCCACCCGTCGGCCACCTGACGGTGAGCCTGGGCGTGGCCGAATGCCTGCCCGGGGAGGACTGGGAAACCTGGTTCAAACGGGCCGACGCTGCCCTCTATCGCGCCAAGACCGCGGGGCGCAACCGGGTCGAGGCGGCCCCCGAGCGCCCCGAGCGCGGCGGCCTCGGCGAGAACGTCGAGGCGGGCTTCGTGCAACTGAACTGGCATCCGGCCTATGAATGCGGCCAGGCCCTCATTGACCGCCAGCATCGCGGCCTGTTCGACGACGCCAACGGCCTGCTCGCCGCCGTCCTCTCCGCCCGACCGGCGGACGAGATCGCCAGCCTGGTCGATGGCCTCATCCAGGACGTCGTCCAGCATTTCGCCGACGAGGAGGCCATCTTCCTCGCCGCGGGTTATCCCGGCGCCTCTGACCACGCCGCCCTCCATCGCGGTCTGGTCGAAAACGCCGCCGTCCTGGTCAGCCATTTCCAGGCGGGGACCCTGGGTATCGGCGAATTATTCCAGTTTCTGGCCCATGACGTGGTGGCCCGGCACATGCTCAGGGCCGATCGTGAGTTCTTTCCCTATGTCGCCACTCCGCCCGCGCCCCCGGCACCCAGCCCGGGGACGCGCCCCTGAATGGCGCGTGACCCTAAAATCCCCGGATGGCTCTATCACCAGACCCGGGCCTGGGAGATGCTGCCACCACCCTCATCAACCCTATAACGCCCCTTCGGAAAGCCATCCCCATGCCCAAGCTCCCGCTGCTCGCGAACCAGAACCCGGTCCCGACCGCCACGGCTCCCGCGGTCACGGCCCCCAAGGGCGCCCCCTTCGAGGGTTATGTGGTGTGCATCGGGGCCTCCGCCGGCGGCCTGGACGCCCTGGAAAAGTTTTTCAAGACCTGCCCCATGGACCTTGGCGCCGCCTTTGTCGTGGTCCAGCACCTCTCCCCCGACCACAAGAGCATGATGAGTACCCTGCTCGCCCGCCATACCAACATGCCGGTGACCATGGTCGAGGACGACCTGCCCCTGGAACCTAACCGGGTGTTCCTGATTCCCCCCGGCGCCATCATGCACGTCACCAAGGGTCATCTGCACCTGACGCCCAAAAACCCCCGGGGCCTGACCCTGCCCATCGACATCTTCTTTTCCTCCCTGGCGGATGTCTATGACCGCCACGCGGTCGGTATCATCCTCTCGGGTACCGGCACCGACGGCACCCGGGGCTCCGTGGCCATCAACGCCTCGGGCGGCTTCCTCATGGCCCAGGAACCGGAATCCGCCAAATTCGATGGCATGCCGCGCAGCGTCATCGCCACCGGCCTCGTCGATGTCATCCTACCCGCGGAAGAAATCCCGGCGCGTCTGCTGGCCCACATCCGCAACCTCCCCTACCAGGAACTGGAGGTGGCGCCCGAGCGGCTCATCCCCCACGCCACCATGACCACCGAGGAGGTGGTGACCGCCCTGCTGCACCTGCTGCACCAGGTGGGCGGCATCGACTTCGCGGATTACAAGCCCACGACTATCATGCGCCGCATCGACCGGCGCATGCAGGTCCGCCACACCCCCGAGCTGTATCAGTATTACGACCTGCTGGAGCACGACCGCAACGAGATCATCACCCTGCGGCGGGAAATGCTGATCTCGGTGACCAGCTTCTTCCGCGACCCCGAGACCTTCGCCCTGCTCGCCGAGACCGTCATTGGGCCCATGGTCGCCGAAAAGCCCCCCAGCGAGACCATTCGCGTCTGGCTGGCGGGAGTCGCCACCGGCGAGGAGGCCTATACCATCGGTATGCTCTTCATCGAGGCTTTCGAGCGCGAGCGGCGCTGGCCCAACCTCAAAATCTTCGCCACCGATGTCGATGCCCAGTGCGTGGAAACCGCCGGCGTCGGCCAGTATCCCGAATCGGCGGCGGCGGAGATCTCGCCGGAGCGTCTGGAGCGCTTTTTCGTCAAGAAGGGCGACCGCTTCGTCATCAAGAACGAATTACGCCAGTGCATCGTCTTTGCCCGCCACAACCTGCTCGCAGACCCGCCCTTCACCAAGATGGATCTGGTGTCCTGTCGCAACACCCTCATCTATTTCAACTCCGCCGCCCAGGAGCATGCCCTGCGCTCCCTGCAGTACGCCATCCGCGAGGGCGGCGCCCTGCTGCTGGGCTCCAGTGAATCCCTCTCCGCCGTGACCGAGGGCCTCCAGACCATCAGCGCCAAGCACAAACTCTTCCGGCGGGTCGGGGTAATGAATCTGCCCTTCCTGGAGCGCAAGGCCGGGGCCCTCCATGCGACCCAGATCATGAGCAAGACGCCCCAACTGGCCAAGCCCGGCGCGTCACGCCTGATTTGAGCATTGCCAATCTGGGGAGCACGACCCTGCTCTCCATGTATGCCCCGCCGGCCATCGTCGTGAATCACGCCCACGAGGCGATTCACCTCTTTGGCGACGTGAATGCCTATTTTTATGCCCGGGAGGGCGTGGCGAGCCTGGATATCAACCGCCTCCTGCCGGAAAACCTGACGCCGGTGGCGGCCGCCCTGCTCTACAAGGCGGCCCGGGATCGCTGCTCCATCATCTCCGACCAGATCGAGGTGACCCTGGCCAACGGCGACCGGCGCACCATCCGCCTGTCCGCGCACCCGCTGCGCACCGAGAGCGAGGAGCGCCTGACCCTGCTGTGCTTCGAGACGGCCCCCGGCCACACCACCGTCGCGGAGTCGGAGCCCGTCGATGTCGATGCGGAGACCATGGCCCGGGTTGCCGTCCTCGAACGGGAACTGGGGGCCACCCGCGAGAGCCTGCAGGCCACCATCGAGGAGCTGGAGACCTCCAACGAGGAGTTGCAGGCCACCAACGAGGAACTCATGGCCTCCAACGAGGAGTTGCAGAGTTCCAA
This sequence comes from Chromatiaceae bacterium, assembly GCA_049654905.1. Classification (GTDB taxonomy): domain Bacteria; phylum Pseudomonadota; class Gammaproteobacteria; order Chromatiales; family Chromatiaceae; genus M0108. The sequence continues at coordinate 10,083 of JBASIS010000075.1, read as the reverse complement.
CGAGGAGTTGCAGTCCGTCAACGAGGAGATGAGCACGGTCAACGCCGAGTTCCAGGAAAAGATGCTGGTCCTCAATCGGCTCAACGCCGATCTGGACAGCATGGCCAAGGCCGCGGGCGTGGCCACCATCTTCCTGGACGCCGAGTTGCACATCACCCGCTTCAGCCCCGATGCCACCCAGATTTTCAAGCTGCGGGAACTGGATGTCGGCCGGCCCCTGGGCGATATCGCCCATATCCTCCGCTATCCCAACCTGCTGGAGGACCTGCGGCAGACCCTGCTGACGCAGCGCATGGTCGAGACCGAAATCACGACCCTGGACGACAAGAAGACCTATCTGATCCGCATCCTGCCCTACCGGGTCCCCTCGACCACCATCCATGGCGTGGTGGCCACCTTCGTGGATGTCACGGCCTTTCACGATGCCCGCCGGCTCCAGTCCATCCTCGACGCTCTGCCGGAGCATATCGCGGTCCTCGACCACTCCGGCACCATCGTCCTGGTCAACGCCGCCTGGCAGCGCTTCGCCCGCGCCAATGGCGATAAAGCCCTGCAACACTCGGGGGTCGGGATTAATTACCTCGAGGTCTGTCAAACGGGCCAGCCCTTCGGGGACAAGGACGCGGAGGCGGCCTACCGGGGCCTGCGCGGCGTCCTCGAGGGCTCCCTGCCGCTGTTTTCCATGGAATATCCCTGTCACTCGCCCACCGAGGAGCGCTGGTTTGTCATGAGCGTGGCCCCGGTCATGAACCAGTATTTTGGCGCCGTGGTCAGTCACATTAACATCAGCGCCTGGCATCGGAGAGGCGACGCATGAGTCAGCCCAATGTCAATCTGACGGAACTGCGCGAACGCGCGGAACAGGCCATCGCCCAGGGCAAGGCCAGTCCGCGCCTGACCCAGGACCAGGCGACGGAAAGCGAGTTCGCCCATCTGGTCGAGGAACTGAGTGTTTATCAGACCGAGCTCGAGATCCAGAACGAGGAACTGGGTCTGGCCCAGGGCCAGATCGCCCTGGCCCTGGAAAAATATCGCCAGCTGTTCGACCACATGCCCCTGCCGGGCCTGATTGTCGATACCCAGGGCTTTATCGTCGAGGCCAACCGGCAGGCCTGCGCCTTACTGGGACTCAACCGCAACATCACCCTGCAACGCGGTTCGGTGACCCGCTACCTCGATTTCGACAGCCGCACCCGGTTGCACCGGGCCCTGCAAGGCCGTCCGGGCCCGGAGCCCATCTTCCTGGAGCAGGTGGGCATCAAGCCCCACCCGGATCGGACCCTCCCCTGTGACCTGCATATCATGCGGTTCAGTCCCGGCTCCCTGCACGAGGCACAGAACCTGCTGGTGTTGGTTGACCGCGGCGCGGGCCTGGCCCTGCGCGAAAGCGAGCATAATTGGCGCACCCTCGCGGACAGCGGCTCGACCCTGATCCTGACGACGGGCGTTGACGAGACCCTGGAGTTTGTCAACCAGGCCTGGGTGGAATTTTCCGGAAACACCCCGGAGGCCCGGCCTGGCGCGGGTTGGCTGGAGGCCATTCACCCGGATGACCGGGAGCGCTGCCTCGGCCTCCAGGCCCGCCATGGGGACCAGCGCCAGGCCTTTAGCCTGGACTATCGCCTGCGGCGCCAGGATGGCGAATACCGCTGGTTCCGGGACACCGCCACCCCCCGCTACGACAGTCAAGGGCGCTTTGTCGGTTATATCGACCAGTTAATCGACATCACCGACCGGGTCGAGGCCGAGCGGGAGCAGCGCGAGCTTTCGCGGAAACTGATGCTCGCCAAACAGGCGGCGGAGGCGGCCAATGTCGCCAAGAGCGCCTTTTTGGCCAATATGAGCCATGAAATCCGTACGCCCATGAATGCGGTGATCGGTCTCTCGCAACGGCTACTGGACGACGACCTCACGCCCCGGCAGGGCGACTATCTGGCCAAGATCCATCACTCGGCGGCGGCCCTGCTCGGCTTGCTGAACGATATCCTCGATTACTCGCGGATCGAGGCTGGCCAACTGCGGTCGGAGGCCCTGCCCCTGCGCCTCGACACCCTCCTGGCCGACACCCTCGCCCTCTTTGGACCCCGCGCCGAGGAGAAGCAGCTCGCCCTGACCTGCGACCGGGATCCCGAGGTGCCCACGGACCTGGTGGGCGACCCCCTGCGCCTCCGGCAGGTCATCAACAATCTGGTGGGGAATGCCCTCAAGTTCACCGAGCAGGGCGCAGTGCGGGTCCGGATCAGCCTAACCGGTCCCGCCGGCGTGGAACCGCCGGCGCGACTGCGGGTGTCGGTCAGCGATTCCGGCATCGGCCTGACGCCGGAACAGCGGGAGCGGCTCTTTTCGCCCTTTCAGCAGGCGGATATGTCCACCACCCGGGGTTACGGCGGCACGGGCCTGGGGCTGAGCATCAGCCGGGGTCTGGTGGAACTGATGGGGGGCGAGATCGGGGTGGTGAGCCAGGCGGGGCTGGGCAGCACCTTTTGGTTCACCCTCCCCCTGGCCCTCGCCAACGCCCGGGTCCCCGACCAGGACAGGCCCCAGGAGTCGGGGGCGACCCTCCCCGCCGCCCGGGCGGAGGCAGGGGCCAGCACCCCGGACCAGCCCGTCCCCCTGGGCCGCATCAATGCCGCCACCCTCCTGCCCAAACTGACGGAACTGGCCCGCTTGCTCAGCCTGGGCAAAGGCAAGGCCCGCCGCCTCAACCTCGAGATCGAGGCGCTGGTCGCCGGTTCCGCCCTGGAGGCCCCCTACTCCCGGGTCGGCACCCCCCTTAACCAACTCGACTATGTCACGGCCCTGAAGCAACTGCGCCAGCTCGCCCGTCGCCAGAATTGGAACCTCTGATGACACCCGGTCCCGCCCATATTCTCATCATTGATGACACCCCAACCAATATCGAAATCCTCCTCAGTATCCTGGAGGAAGAGTACGACCTCAGCTTTGCCACCTCCGGGCACCGGGCCCTGGAACTGCTGGCCAGGGGTCAAAAACCGGACGTCATCCTGCTGGACGTCATGATGCCCGAAATGGACGGCTACATGGTCTGCGCGGCGCTGAAGGCCGACGCAGCCACCCGGGACATTCCGGTGATCTTCGTCACCGCCAAGACCGACGCCGAGAGCGAAACCCGAGCCCTGTCCTCGGGCGGGGTGGACTTCATCCCCAAGCCGGTCAACCGGGCGGTGGTGCGCGCCCGCGTCCGCCTGCACCTCGAACTGGAACGGCGCGCCCGGGCCCTGGAGCACAGCCTGACCGAGATCGCGCGGGCCAACGACCAGTTACTGGTCCTGTCCCAGGCCATCGCCCAAAGCCCAGCCTCCATCCTGATCACCGACATCGACGCCAGGATCTCCTACGTCAATCCCTGTTTCACCCAGGAGACCGGTTATGCCCCGGCGGAGGTCATTGGCCGGAATCCCCGCATCCTGAAATCCGGCCTGACCGATCCAGCCGTCTATCGGGATCTGTGGGACCATCTCCTGCGGGGCGAGCCCTGGACCGGGGAATTGATCAATCGCCGCAAAACCGGCGAGGTCTATTGGGAGGAGGCGCATATTGCCCCGGTCAAGGAAACCGGAGGGGCCATCCATCATTATCTCGCCGTCAATCTCAACGTCACCGAGCGCAAGCAGGCCCATGAACGGCTGGCCTTTATGGCCCATCACGATGTCCTGACCAGTCTGCCCAACCGTGCCCTCTTTTTCGAACACGTCGAACAGGCCCTCGGGATGGCCAAGCGCAACCGCGCCAAGCTGGCCCTGCTGTTCATCGACCTGGATAAATTCAAACCTATCAACGATAACTGGGGCCATGCGGTCGGGGATCAGGTGCTCCAGGTCGTCGCCGCGCGCCTGAGCGGCCATGTTCGGGCCTCCGACAGCGTCGGGCGGATTGGCGGCGACGAGTTTCTGGTCCTGCTGACGGAGGTCGCCAGTGCCCAGGGCGCGGCCAAGGTGGCCGAGGGGCTGCGCCAGACGATCAGCCAGCCCATGGTCGTGGCCAACAGGAGCCTGGAGATCGCGGCGAGCATCGGCATTGCCCTCTTCCCCGAGCATGGCCAGGACTCGATCGCCCTGGCCCGCCATGCCGATCAGGCCATGTATCTGGCCAAACAGGGGGAGATGCCCACTTGAAACAGCGGGACACGGGACACCTGCCGCCAGCCACCGAGGGCGCCGACCTGGGGATCTGGAACTGGAACCTGGGCACCGATCCCATCGCTTGGTCGGAACGGTGCAAAGTCCTGCTCCCTCCCCCCTCGCGGGGGAGGGCCGGGGAGAGGGGGCTGCGGGAGGGGTCCGCAGGACCTCACCCCGGCGGAGCAGGCGCCTCCGGCGCCGGATTCCGCAGCCCCAGATAGGCCGCGAAGGCATCCACCTCCAGCGGCCGGCTGAAGTAGTAGCCCTGGGCCTCGTCGCAACCCTGGGCCTGGAGGAAGGCCCGTTGGGCCTCGGTCTCCACCCCCTCGGCAAGGGTGAGGAGTTCCAGGCTGTGGGCCATCTGAATGATGGCCTTCACAATCGCCTGGTCATCCAGGTCATGATCCAGGTCGCGCACGAAGGACTGGTCGATCTTGAGCTTGTAAACGGCGAAGCGCTTGAGGTAGCTCAGGGATGAATAGAGGGTGCCAAAATCGTCGATCGAGAGGGAAAACCCCTGCCCCACCAGTTGCTCCATGGTCTGGGCAGCCACCTCCGGGTCCTTCATCGCCACCGCCTCGGTCAGCTCCATTTCCAGCAGGCTGGGGTCGATCCCCAGGTCCCGGGCCATCCGCGCCACGCGCTCGGGCAGGTCCGGTTGCGCGAACTGGACGGCGGAGAGGTTGACCGCCACCTTAACCACCGGCAGGCCGTCCGCCCGCCAGGCATTGATCTGGGCCAGGGCGGTCTGAATCACCCAGTCGCCAATCCGGACGATGAGGCCGTTGCTCTCGGCAATCGGCACGAATTCGGCGGGGGAGACGTCGCCCCATTGGGGGTGCCGCCAGCGCAGCAGGGCCTCGACCCCGATCAGGTGGCCGTCGGCCAGGGCGACCTGGGGCTGATACACCAGCCGCAATTCCCCCCGACCCAGGGCCAGCTTGAGGGCGTGGCCCAGGGCCAGGAGGCGCGCCGAGCGCTCCTGCAGCTTAGCGGCGTAGAAGTGGTAGCCATTGCGGCCCCGACCCTTGGCGTGATACATGGCGGCCTCGGCGGCGCGCAGCAGCGTCTCCAGGTTATCGCCATCGCCGGGAAATACGGCCAGCCCCATGGAGGCGGTGAGCACCAATTCCTGCCCCGCCAGGTGCAGGGGCACGGCCAGGGCCTCCTGGAGGGCGGTCACGGCCCGAATCCCCCCAGTCTGGTCGGCGCCATACAGCAGGATCACGAAATCGTCTCCCGATTGCCGCGACAGGGTGTCCTGGTCGTGCACCACCATCCGCAGCCGGTGGGCCACCTCCCGGAGCAGGAGATCGCCGGCGGCATGGCCAACGGCGTCGTTGATATCCTTAAAGTTGTCCAGGTCAAGCCAGATGAGGATCAGGTGCTTCCCCTTAGGGCGCGCCAGCCCCAGGGCGTATTGGAAGCGCTCTTCCAGCAAGGCCCGATTGGGCAGATCGGTGAGCTGGTCGTAATTGGACAGATGCTGGATGCGAGCGGCGGCGGCCTCCTTAGCGGTGATATCCTCCGTATGGGCCAGATACTTAGTGACCTCCCCGGCGCTATCGCGCAACGGGAAGATGAGAGCATGCTCGAGGTACTCCTCGCCATTCTTGCGGCGATTGATGAACTCGCCCTGCCAGGACTGGCCCCGCCCTAGCGTCTCCCAGAGGTCGCGATAGGTAGCGGGCAAGGTCCGGCCCGATTGGAGGAGGCGGGGGTTTTTGCCCAGCACCTCCGCCGGGCTATAGCCGCAGGAACGGGTGAAGGCGGCGTTGACATATTGGATGCGGGCCTGGGGGTCCGTAATGAGGATGGGGTTGGGATTCTGTTCCACTGCCTGGGCGAACTGGAGCCGGACCGCCTCGCCCTGCTTGCGCTGGGTGATGTCGTGGGAGATGACCAGGTAGCGGGCCGCCTCGCCGGAGGCCATTGGCTTACGGGCCACCGACAGCTCATACCAGCGCGGACCGTCGGGCATATCCAGCTGGATTTGCTGGCCCCGGGCGCGGCCGGTGGTCTTGGCCTCCCGCAGGGCCTCCCTACAGGTCCGGGCGGCGGCGGCGGGCATGACCTCGTCCAGGGTCTTGCCGATCAAGGTCTCGCGGGGCAGCAACAGGGCCAGGTCCGGACCCGCGCGGATCTCCAGGTAGCGCCCCTCTTCACTCATCTCGAACAGGAGATCGGGCAAGGCCTCCAGGGTGGCCTGTAACTGGCCTTGGGAGGCGCGCAAACGCTCGTAGGGCGCCTGTACCGTGGCCACGAACAGGGCGCGGTACAGGACGACATAGGCGATCACCTTGTAAAGGTGCCCGAGCAGATTGTAGGCATCCGTCAGATCGGCATAGAGGGAGAAATAGAACTCGCTCATGGCCATGACGGTGGCGACGGCAAAGAGACCGCTGGCATTGAAGGCGAGGGGCCGGCGCAGACGCGCCCAGAAGAAGGCGGCGGCGAGCAGGTAAACCGCGACCAGGCCATACTCGGCGGTGATCTTGAAGGGGGTGAGCCCCTGGCCCGGAATGAAGCCACCTGGCAGGTCCTCCAGATGGAACAGCACCAGGTAATGGGTGGCCAGTATCAGGCCCACCACGGCCCCCAACAGCCAATAGGCCTGGGACCGGGAACTGGTGGCGCTCCAGGGCAGCAGGGCGACGCCCAGTAGGGCCAGGGCCGCCAGGGCGCGCGCCACCAGCCAGAAGTGGATGGACTTATCCGCGCTGTTTGAGGTCACGAAATCCGGCATGCCGGGGTAAGAAAGGGTGTGCGAAAAATCCAGAATGGCCACCCCGAGGAAGGCACAGGCCAGTAAGACGGCATTGAGGGAACTGGCCTCCCGGGGGGTATGCCAGCCCACCGCGAAGATCAGGGCCCCGACCACGATGGCCAGGGTCTCCAGGGCCATGTGCAGGGGCAGATAATGAGCCAGGCCTTGCAACTCCCGGGGAAAGGGTGCCCAGAGGACCATCAGCAGGAGGAGGCCGAGGAATCCAACGACCCCAAAGGCACGGCGGGCCTCGGGTTGGTGACTGGGGTGGATCGTCATGGAGCAGAGGTCATACGGAGGTAGATGGCTTACGCAAAGACACATATTCAGAAGTGTACAGGTTTCCAGCCGGTCGAGATTGAACGACTTCATGTGGATATTGAGCTGATCGACCTGGCGCGAGGCGCGCATCACCACCAGACCACCGCCCCACAACAGGATCAGCACCCCCGCCAGGAAGGGTGGCCCCATGCAGCAGGTACAACCGCCGCCGGCTGGCATACAGGGCCGCGGCGAAGGGCGAGAGCAACAGCAGATAGCCACCAAAGCGACGGGTAATGGTAGGCAAGATGACGGCTCCAGGATTTAGGCAAGGCATGAAGGTGCGGGGGATTACCACAAAGGCGATTGGCCGCAACCCGAAGCACCTGGGGCCACTCCGTGACACTCATCAGCAAGGAGATAGTAGCCCTGATGAACGGCAAGATCTGCGTTGATAAGACGGGATAGGCGCCCCGGTCCCACCCGGTGGGCGGCCCGGTACCGGTTATCAGCCAGGACATCGGCTAAACTTTCGGTAAGGATGTCGGTATCCCTCGATTTACCTGTCATCCCCTCTCCACGCCTGGGATGTCTCGCGCCATGAATGCGGCCCCCCACGAAACCCTTGCCAAGCCCCTGCCCACTAACCCTATGCACCGCATGAGATCGCGGTCCATCCTGCTCCTGATACTGGCCACGGTGCTGACCGGTATCATAAGCGCTTACGCCTATTAAAGTTTTCGCTATGAAATACAGCAAGATATCCGTGAAACCCTGGCCGCGATCGCCGAACAGAAACGCCAGCAGCTCGAGCAGTGGCTCGCCCGGAACCGCATCGACGCCGAATCCTATTTTTCCGGCAACGCCCAAATTCCCATGCTGCTCAGCCAATACCTGGAGGGCGGAGGGGTGGATGAGACCCTGCTGTCCCGGATGCGGGCCCGCATGGAGGAGGTTAGGTGGACCCTGGGCTTGAGCGGCATGGCAATACTCGACCGCGCGGGCCGCCCCCTCATGGTTGTTGGCGAGGTGGAACCCCAGGGACAGGCGGCCCTGATCCAGGAGTTCTGGCGCCGGCCCCGCATCGAATTCGTGGACCTGCACCGCAACGCCACCGGGGAGGTGGAACTGGGGGAACTGGCGCCCATCAGCGCGCGGGGAGCGGCGCCCTTGGGTCTGGCCTACCTGACCTGGCGGGCGGACCAGGCCCTCTACCCCCTGATCGCCTCCTGGCCGGTGCCGACCGAGACGGCGGAGACCTACCTGGTGCGGAGCGACGGCGACCGGATCCGCTTCCTGACACCCCTGCGCCACCAACCCGACGCCCCCCTGGCGATGACCGAGACCTTGACCGCCGACAACCTGGCCGCGGTCAGGGCCGCACAGGGTCAACGCGGCATCCTGACGGATGCCCGGGATTACCGGAACATCCCTAGCCTGGCCTACGCCACCGCCATCACCGGCACGCCCTGGCTGATGATCGCCAAGATCGACGAGCCAGAAGCCTATGCCGGTATCCGCATCACGGCCTGGGTCACGGGGCTCGTCGCGGGTCTGGCCCTGCTCCTGATCCATGGCAGTGGCTACTTGCTCTGGCGCCAGGCCACCGCCCGCCTGGCCAGCGAGCTTCGCATCGGCGCCTTCATCGAGCAGGGCCTGACCGGCTATGCCGAAGCGAACCTGGCGGGCTACCTGACTCGCGTCAATGACCGCTATTGCCAGATCGTCGGCCAGACCCGCGAGGCCCTGCTCGGCCGCCACCTGCGCGACTTTACCCCGCCGGAGGACTGGACCCTCAACCGCGCCCTCTTCGACCGCCTGCTAAGCGGCGAGGCGGCCTCTGGTATCATCGCCAAGCGCTACCAGCGGCGGGATGGCGGCTGGACCCATGCCCAGGTCGCCGTCGCCCTGTCGCGAAATGCCCGGGGGGGCCCGCCGGCTTCATCGCCCTGGTGGCCGACCTGACCGAGCGGGAGCGCGCCGAGGCCGCCCTGGTGGAGAGGAGCGCCCTGCTCGCCAGCGCCTATGCGGAACAACAGGCGTTCTACGACGCCGCCACGGTGGGCATCGCCCTGGCCATTAACCGCGTGATCCTGCGCTGTAACCGTACCATGGAGCAGATGTTCGGATATGGCGATGACGGGCTGATCGGCCAGAGCGCACGCCTTCTCTACCCCGACGAAGCCACCTTTACTGGATTCGGCCAGCGTTTCTCCGCCGGCCTGCAGCGTGAGGACGCTTACCGCGAGGAAATCGAGATGGTGCGCCAGGATGGCAGCCGCGTCTGGATTCGCGTCTCCACGGTGCCCATCGACCCGACCGACTTAACGAAAGGGCTCGCCGGCACCTTCGAGGACATCACCGCCGAGCGGGCGGCCCTGGCGCGTTTCCAGGAACTCAACGCCCAACTGGAACAAAAGGTCGCGGCCCGCACCGCCGAGGCTACCGCCGCCAACCAGGCCCTACGGACCGCCAACCAGGAACTGAACCAGCTCGCCACCACGGACGCCCTCACCGGGGCCTGGAACCGGCGGCAATTCGAATAGGTCGCGGCGATCGAGATCGCCGAGGCACACCGCTTCGGCGAGCCCCTGTCCCTCCTGCTTTTCGACATTGATCACTTCAAGGAAATCAACGATCGCCATGGCCATCAGGCGGGAGACCGGGTGCTGATCGAGTTGACCCAACTGGTTCAGCGCCACCTGCGGGCCTCGGACGTGCTGACGCGCTGGGGTGGGGAGGAATTCACGGTCATGATGTCGCACTCGGCCGCGGACGATGCCGCGCGCCTGGCCGAAAAGCACCGCGCTCTGGTGGCGGTCTGGTCCTTCCCCAACGTCGGCACGGTCACCCTCAGCTTCGGCGTGGCGGAACTGGGAACCCAGGAGACCCTGGACGCCTGGCTCAAGCGCG
>JBASIS010000074.1:0-2541 GCA_049654905.1 Chromatiaceae bacterium | reverse complement strand
GCCTCCAGCAGATTGAGGGTACCCGTCGCGATACTCTCCAGGGTCTCCACCGGCTGCTCGAAGGAAAGACCGACGGAGGTCTGGCCCGCCAGGTTATAGAGTTCGTCCGGCGCGATCTTGGCCAGGGTCTGCAGGGTACTGCGAAAGTCGGTGAGGACCATGGACGCCACCGCCACCCGCGCGCGGATGCCAAGCCGGTCCAGGTTGCCGAAGTTCGCGGTCTGGGCATCGCGGGAGGTCCCCACCACCCGGTAGCCCTGGTCGAGCAGAAGCCGCGCCAGATAGGCGCCGTCCTGACCGGAGATGCCACAAATTAATGCCGTCTTCATGCAGCCGTCTATATGGGTAGTGCCCCAATGCGTAGGACGCATTTTACCTAACAGGCTGATAAAACAGGATTCAGCTAGCCGCTATCCTACCGATTGGGGCACTACCCCCCGTTTCTTGCATCTCGGGTTGGCTCTTGTGCACGGATTCAGGCTGGATTCCGTCTGACTCGGTCGCCATCACCCCACTCGCAGCCCTCCCATCTCCGCGCCCGGCCGAGGCCTGCCGCTTTGCCAGTGCTTGCTCAGCAGGATGGCAGCGCCGCGAGCCGGCTGAGCCATCGATCGAAGCGCGGGCAGTGCTGACGTATCTTTTCCAAGCCAATTTCTTCGGCGATCAGGGGGCCGTGCTCCCGCTTGGAATAGGTGTTGCCAAACAGCGTCTTCAGTCGCTTAGATGGCGCCGTGCGTGGGTTATCGTTGATATCTTCGGGATTGGGATACGTCTCAACAATGGCGATTAGCTCCCTCTCCGTCGTCGGATTCCAACCATCAAGTACCCAGCGGAATTCCGTGATGTCCGCAAAGAGTAGCGCCTCGAATTCATGCCGCTGGACATAGGGCAAGATGCGCCGGACTTCAGCGCTTGGTTTCTCTTTCAGGGCGACATCGAGGATGGCCAACTCAAGCTCTTCTATCGTTCGGTTACCTCTTTGTTTGAAACCGTAATAATCAACCAGGGTGGTAATGTAGTCCGTATTCGGATACTCGTTTCTGATGTGCCGGGCGAGCCGCTGTATCGTGACATTCCCTCCCCCCTGTCTACCTGGCCTCGTCTTTAAGGTCGATGGGTAAACCTCAATCCCCTGGCGGGAAAGATAGGGCCACAGGCAGCTATTCACGAATTCCGACTCGGTCTGTCCCTCGCAGACCACGCACAGGCGGGTCATCGGTGGGCTCCTACCGGTTGCTTGAGCCACAGATCGGAAGGCAGATAGTCATCCGCCAGCCAAGTCTGATACTCCTGAGCGGAAAGCGACCGCAGCCGCGTCGCGTTATTGACGATGTCAGCGACGATGATGTTTCCCAATTCAAAGCAATCCACCAGCAAGGGGGACTGCGTGGCGAGAAGGACCTGCCGTGAGTTGGCGACCCGTTGGATCATTTCGGCAAGCAGGCTGATCGCATGGGGATGCAATCCCAGTTCTGGCTCATCCAGGAACAGAATGTCGGGTAGCATTTCATCAGGCAAATTGAGCAGGGTCAGCAAGCAGAACAGTCGCAGCGAACCATCGGAGGTGAGATGCGCGCCAAACGATTTATCGGCACCCGTGGCGATCCACCGCAAAGCGAGCTTGTCGTAGGCCGGTTTCAGCTCGAAGTCCTTGAAATTGGGTAACACCCGGGCGATCTGTTTGACGATCAGCCGATAACGTAGCGGTTCCCGCTCACGCAAGCGATACAGTATCGGGGCCAGGTTTGCCCCGTCGGAGCGCAAAAAGGCGTTTTCTGTAAGGTCCCAGCGCTGTTTGATCAGCGCCTTTTCCGAGGTGTCGTGGAATTGGTACGTTACGCAACTGCGCAGCAGCCGCACGATGACCCGCGCTGTCTGATCCCTGTCCATCTGATCGGCGATGCCGGCCTCTTTTGCTGGCATGGGCAGAGAAAGCCATTGATTCAGGCCGTCACGATCCCGCGCCGAAAAGCGGTAGGCCTCATCGACCAGCATCAAGGTATCACCCGCGACATGGCTCAAGGCAAAACGATAGTCATTGCGGCCAGCGTGCGTTTCGATGTGTATCTCGGCATCCAAGCGCGGGGTCGTCCTGACGCCCATAAAGAGTTGATCGTCCCCGCCACCTTGCCGCAAGACGAAATCCTGGAGATTTTGGCCGCGCAGCATCCAGCCCAGCATCTGGAAGAAGCGGATAAGGTTGGATTTTCCAGAACCATTCGCGCCAATCAGCACGACCAGTTGCGGCAGTTGCAGATTCTCAATCTTGGCGAGGCTGCGAAAACCGCGTACGGTAACGCTCGCGATACGGCCCCGTAGGGGCTGTGGCTGGTCGTTCGTCATGATTAAATCTCTCAAGTCCCTGGATCTAGTCTGAATACTACCCACTGGTAAAGCCGGTGTTAACCATCAGGGTAACGGTGTCCGGTTCAAGGTCATAGGTAGGCCTTCAGCATAGGCACTAATTCGCGTTCGTAGAGCCCTGGCGAGGCTGTTTTGAGGAAACAGAGTTTGAAGAACCGCAGGACCTGGCGGCTCACC
>JBASIS010000073.1:0-3965 GCA_049654905.1 Chromatiaceae bacterium | reverse complement strand
CCCCGGGCTCGGCCTTACGCACCCGCACCCGGACGTCGAACCAGGCGGCCTGGCCGGTGACCGGATCGGCGTTGGACAGGTGGTCGCCGGCGCTGGTCGGGGGCAGTTCCTCGCTGATGAGGTGATTGAGCAGGAAGCCCCGCCGTGACTCCTCGGCGTCCGGGGCCAGCCCCCAGGCGCCCGCCGCCTTGCCGATGGCGTTCCAGGTCCAGACGGTGCCCGGCTCCACCGCCTCGGAGAAGCGGCACTGGCAGCGCACCGCCCCCCGGGGGGACTCGACCCAGATCCAGTCGCCATCGCCGAAGCCGTTGGCGATGCCGACCTGGGGGTTGACGAACAGCACGTTGTGGCCGTGAATCTGGCGCAGCCAGGCGTTCTGGCTGTCCCAGGAGTGGTACATGGCCATCGGCCGCTGGGTGAGGGCGTTGAGGGGATAGCGCTGGGTGTCCACCAGGCCCGCTTCCAGGGGCTCGTAATAGAAGGGCAGCGGGTCGCAATAGGTCGCGACGCGGGCGGCCAGGCGCGCCGGGGGCTGGCGGCCGCTCCCCTGGCCCTGGGCGGCGAGGCGGAAGCGTTGCAGCACCTCGGAGTAGAGGTTGAGGCCGATGGGGTCGGCGTAGCGGATCAGACCATGGGCGCGCGCCCAGTGCAGATAGCCCTTGTTCCAGTTGCGCATGTACTGGTAGGACTTGGGCAGTTCGTGGTGATAGACGCAATGGTGCTGGGCGTACATCTCCCACTGGCGGGGATTGGGCTCGCCCTTGAGGAACTTCTCGCCGCCCTGGCCGCGCCAGCCGGACAGGAAGCCGATGCCGGAGCCGGGGGAGGTCTCGTAGTTGATGATGAAGTCGGGGTAGTCGCGGTAGCGCCGGGCGCCGCTGGCGGTGACGAAGGCCGGCAACTGGAGCCGGGTGCCCAGTTCGATGAGCACCTCCTGGAAGGGCCGGCAGTCGCCCTTGGGGGGCACCACCGGGATGCGCACCGCATCCACCGGGCCGTCGAACTCGGAAATGGGCCGGTCGAGCAGGGAGAAGACGTCGTGGCGCTCCAGGTAGCTGGTGTCCGGCAGTACCAGGTCGGCGAAGGCCACGGTCTCGGAGGCGAAGGTGTCGCACACCACCAGGAAGGGAATCTTGTAGTTGCCCTCCCCGTCCTGGTCGGCCAGCATCTCCCGCACCCCCACCGTGTTCATGGTGGAGTTCCAGGCCATGTTGGCCATGAACAGGAAGAGGGTGTCGAGGGGATAGGGGTCGCCGCGCCAGGCGTTGGTGATGACGTTGTGCATCAGGCCATGCACCGCCAGGGGGTGCTCCCAGGAGAAGGCCTTGTCGATGCGCAGCGGCTCGCCGGCGTCATCGACGAACAGGTCCTCGGGCCGGGCCGGCCAGCCCAGGGGCATGCCGTCCAGGGGGGTGTCGGGCTGGACGCACTCGGCACCCTTGGGCGGCTTGGGACAGGGCGGGATGGGGCGCGGATAGGGGGCGCGGTGGCGGAAGCCGCCGGGCCGGTCGATGGTGCCCAGGATGGTCATCAAAATGCCCAGGGCGCGGATGGTGTGGAAGCCGTTGGAGTGGGCGGCCAGGCCGCGCATGGCGTGAAAGGCCACCGGGTTGCCGGTGACGGTGGCGTGCTCGTTGTCCCAGCAGTCGGTCCAGGGGATGGGCAGCTCGATCTGCTGGTCGCGGGCGGTGACGCCCATCTCGTGGGCCAGGCGACGGATGGTGGCGGCGGGGATGCCGGTGATGCCGGCGGCCCACTCGGGGGTATAGTCGACGACCCGCTCCAGCAGGAGCTGGAAGGCGGGCTTGACCGGGGTGCCGTCCTCCAGTTGGTAGCTGCCCAGCAGGCGCGGCTCGGCCCCGGGAGTATGAGTGCCGACGGCGCCGATGGCGGGGTCCCACCACAGCTTGTTTTCGGGATCGAAGCAGCCTTCTTCGTAGCGCATCTCGAAGCGTTGGAAGAGGCCGTGGTCGTCGCGGCTGGGGTCGTCGATCACCAGCTCGGCGGCGTTGGTGTACTGGATGAGAAAGTCGCGGTCGTAGAGGCCGAGTTTGAGGATCTCGTGGATGATGGCCAGCAGCAGGGCGCCGTCGGTGCCGGGCTTGATGGGCACCCACTCGTCAGCCACCGCCGAGTAGCCGGTGCGGATGGGGTTGATGGAGATGAACTTGCCGCCCTTGCGCTTGAAGTTGCCAATGGCGATCTTGAGGGGGTTGGAGTGGTGGTCCTCGGCGGTGCCAATCATGACGAACAGCTTGGCGCGGTCCAGGTCGGGGCCGCCAAACTCCCAGAAGGAGCCGCCAATGGTGTAGATGAGCCCCGCCGCCAGGTTGACGGAACAGAAGCCGCCGTGGGCGGCGTAGTTGGGGGTGCCGAACTGCTTGGCGAACAGGCCGGTGAGGGCCTGCATCTGGTCGCGACCAGTGAAGAGGGCGAAGCGCTTGGGGTCGGTGGCGCGCAGGTGGGCCAGGCGCTCGGTGAGGAGGGTGAAGGCCTCCTCCCAGGAGATAGGCTCGAAGTCGGCGGTGCCACGCAGGGCGCCGGGGCGGCGGCGCAGCGGCCGGGTGAGCCGCGCCGGCGAGTACTGCTTCATGATCCCCGAGGAACCCTTGGCGCAGATGACGCCCTGGTTGAGGGGGTGGTCCGGGTTACCCTCGATGTAGCGCACCTCGCCATCACGAAGATGGACGCGGATGCCGCAGCGGCAGGCGCACATGTAACAGGTGGTCTCCTTGACCTCGGCGCGGCCAATGGCGCGATCGGGAATGGGTTCCTGCATGGCGAGACCTGCGTCGGCGTGGGGCGGGGGAGAATAAGATCGATTCTAATATTATCGATTGCTGATAAGCAATCCGAACCCCGCGAGGTGTAGAAGGCTCACGAGCCTTTACTGATCGAGATCAATGTCCGCGGGGTGCCCCTCTTCCGCGACGGGAAAGGACTCCCTGGAGCCTGGGGCGGAATGGCAAACCTGTTTGAGAACGCGGCCGCCCGGGTTACAGCTCCTCGAAGAGGCTGGGATCGCCCTTGCCCAGCCTGGTCACCTGGGCCGTATCACCACTCAAATCGACCAGGGTGGTGGGCTCCAGACCACAAAAGCCACCATCGATGATGAGGTCCACCTGGTGGCCCAGCAGGTCGCGCATTTCGTAGGGATCGGTGAGGGGCTGATCGTCGCCGGGGAGCATGAGGGTGGTGCTCAGGATAGGCTGGTCCAGGGCACCCAGGAGTTCCCGGCAGATAATATTATCCGGCACCCGGATACCGATAGTCTTGCGGCGGGGGTGCATGAGGCGCCGCGGTACCTGCTTGGTGCCCTCGAAGATGAAGGTATAAGCCCCCGGGGTCATGCTTTTGAGCAGGCGAAAAGCCTGGTTGTCGATCTTGGCGTAGGTGGTGATCTCGGAGAGATCACGGCAAACCAGGGTGAAATTGTGCTTGTCATCCAGATGGCGGATGCGGCGGATCCGCTCCATGGCATCCTTCTCGCCGATCTGGCAACCCAGGGCGTAGGAGGAGTCCGTGGGATAGATGATAACGCCGCCTGCCAGCAGGATATCCACCGCCCGACGGATGAGCCGTGGCTGGGGATTATCGGGATGGATGTCGAAGAATTGGGCCATGGACGGATTGCTCCTGGGTCTCCTGGGGTAGGCCGGTCACCAATCCGCCCAGATGGGCGCGCAGCCGGGCGGCAAATTGGGCAGGCGGCCCAGCTCCATATAGGGGTGCTCGGGCCCGTGATAATCACTGCCCAAGGAGGCGAGCAAGGAAAAATCGCGGGCGCGCTGGGCATAGAGACAGGCCTCGTCGCGGCTGTGGCTTCCGGAAATCACCTCGATACCGACGCCCCCCAACTCGCGGAACTCGCCGATCAGGTGGCGCATCTTGAAGCCCGTGAGGCTGTAACGCGCCGGGTGGGCAATGACGGCCTGGCCACCCGCCTCCCGAATCCAACCCAACGC
>JBASIS010000072.1:0-4539 GCA_049654905.1 Chromatiaceae bacterium | reverse complement strand
TGCCGGGAGGCACTTCCCTGCTGATCCGGGACGAAAAGCGGGCGAACCTGGCCATTTAGGCGACCAGGGACAGGCCGCGCCGAGCGTGGATGAGGTACCTGATTGAATCGCGCGGAGTATTTCCCTGCCGGTTGCGGTGCCACCCCGACGTCGATATCCTGCCGCTGACAACGGGGTCGGTGATGATCGGGCGAGGACGATGATAGGTTCCGACCCGGGAGATGGCTAACCAGGCGTTGGGTGGCGGCGGCGACGGTGTCGCGGGCTTTTGGATTAGGCGGTTTGCCGGGATTACCCTAAGGCCGGCACGATGAATACCCGTTATTTTTCATCCACTATCAACAGGAACACACCCGTGACGGATGACGCCCTTCCCGCTACGCCACCACCCACCCCGACCTTAGGCGAGGCCCTGAAATATTGGCTCAAGCTGGGCTTTATCAGCTTTGGCGGCCCCGCCGGGCAAATTGCCATGATGCACCAGGAATTGGTGGAGCGCCGCCGCTGGATCTCCGAGCACCGCTATCTCCACGCCCTCAACTATTGCATGCTGCTGCCGGGGCCGGAGGCCATCCAACTCGCCATCTATATCGGTTGGCTGATGCATGGCATCCGGGGCGCCCTGATGGCCGGGGTATGGTTTTTCCTGCCCGCCTTCCTGCTGCTGTCCCTGCTGGCCGGCGTCTATCTGTACTTTGGCGAGGTGCCGGCGGTGCAGGGGATCTTTTACATCATCAAACCCGCGGTGGTCGCGGTGGTGCTGTTCGCGGCCTGGCGCATCGGGGCACGGACGATCAGGAACCGCCTGCTCGGGGGCATTGCCGCGCTGGCCTTTATCGGCATCTTCTTTTTCGACATCGGCTTTCCCTGGATCGTCCTCGCCGCGGCCATCCTCGGGGCCATCGGCGGCAAGCTACTACCGGGCAAGTTCAAGAGCGGCGGTGGCCATGGTGCCGCCCCTAAGCAATATGGCCCGGCGCTGATCGACGACGACACCCCGCCCCCGGCGCATGCCCGCTTCACCTGGCTCAGGCTGCTGGCGACCAGCCTGGTATTTTTCGTGATTGGCGCCGCCGCGCTGCTGGCTTTGAGCGGCAGCGAGGATCTGTTCAGGATGGGTGACTTCTTCCTCAAGGCCGCCTTCCTGACCATCGGCGGCGCCTACGCCGTCCTGCCCTATGTTTATGACGGGGCGGTGGCACAGTTCGCCTGGCTGACGGGTCCGCAAATGATGGATGGCCTGGCGCTGGGAGAAACCACCCCCGGGCCCCTGATCATGATCGTGACCTGGGTGGGCTATCTGGGTGGCGTCGCCAAGTCCGTGCTGGGCACGCCCATCGCCGCCGGCCTGGCCGGGGCGGCGGTGGCGACCTTCTTCACCTTTCTGCCGAGTTTCTGGTTCATCATCGCCGGTGGTCCGCTGATCGAGGCGACGCGCGGCGAACTCACGTTCACGGCGCCCCTGACCGCCATCACGGCGGCTGTCGTGGGTGTCATTCTCAACCTCGCCGCTTTTTTTGCCTGGCATACCTTCTGGCCGCAAGGCACTCCGGCCACGCCCTTCGCGGGTCCCTTCGAGCCCCTGTTGGTTGGCATCGCCCTCGCCGCTTTCATCGCGCTGTGGAAATATCAGGTGGA
This sequence comes from Chromatiaceae bacterium, assembly GCA_049654905.1. Taxonomy (GTDB): domain Bacteria; phylum Pseudomonadota; class Gammaproteobacteria; order Chromatiales; family Chromatiaceae; genus M0108. Next base: position 2,901 of record JBASIS010000072.1, on the reverse strand, counting down.
TATCCCGCGGGTGATTGGGGCCTGTGCCCTGCTGGGGCTGGGCTACTCCTTCTGGCTTTGATCCACTAAGGGGTGATGGTCATGCTCCCAATGCGTCAGTGGCTCACCGCCGGTGGCCTGTGCCTGTGCCTGAGCCTGATAATGGCTGGCTGCGACAACTCCGGTTCCGCCCCTCCGGCGGCGAAACCCAGGACGCTTCCCCCCAACATCCTCTTCATCATCCTCGACGATGTGGGCATCGATCAATTTCGGACCTTTGGCTATGGCGGCCTGACGCCTCCGGCCCTGCCTAACATCGACCAGATCGCCGACGCGGGCATCCACTTTCGCAATACCTGGTCCATGCCCGCCTGCTCGGTGAGCCGCGCGGTCTTTTTCAGCGGGCGTTTTCCGCTACGCACCAACCTGTACGCGGCCCTGGGGCCCGATGACCTGGCCAACTCCATGCTCTCCCCTTGGGAGATGACGCTGCCCAAGTTGCTGAAACAGCGTCACTATGAGAGTGCCCTGTTCGGTAAGTTTCATGTCGGGTTGCAGGGCAACAATCCCTATGGCGATGCCATGCCGGCATCGTTGGGCTGGGACTATTTCTCCGGCTGGTTGGACGAAACGGGGGATCCCTCGTCCATTGACACCACGGCCGGCGGGGTCGGCCCGCCCGGGGCTTATGCCTGTGGCTACGTCCCGGGGGCCAGGGAGGGGGGCGCCGATGAGGGTGCCTGCTACAGCGGGGAGGGTGGTTGCCGCTTCCTGGCCGGGACGGGCCCCAACCCACCGGGCCGCGCCTGCCGGGACAGTGGGGGCATCTTCGATCCGGGTCAGGCGTGTCAAAGCCCGCCGCCCGCCGCCATCGACTTCAGCCGGATGAGCGCGCACTACGTCTCGCCACTCGTCATCAATCAGGCCAACGGCGCCAGTGAACGGGTGCTCCTTACCGATGTGCGCGCCCGGACCTTCCGCGGCACCCTGCCGGTCGATGCCGCCATTGCCTGGATCAAGCAGCGCCCGGACCACCAGCCCTGGATGGCCACCGTCAGCTTTGCCACCGCGCACACGCCGCTGCAAGCCCCGCCGCTTGCCCTCCTGCCGGCGGACGCCATCGACACCAATGGGCTGGATTGCGCGGATACCAAAGCGTTTCCGATTCTGAGCAACCAGATGATCGAGGCCCTGGATAGTGAGGTCGGGCGCTTGCTGGTGGAGACGGGGCTCGCCCTGCGCCATGCGGATGGCACCCTGCGGTACCACCCGGAAAATACCGACACCACGGTCGTCATCGTCAACGATAACGGGACCCTCGGCTATACGGTCAAACAGCCCTTCGATGGTACGCGGTCGAAGGGGACGCCCTACCAGACCGGCGTCTGGACGCCGCTGATCGTCGCCGGACCCCAGGTGGAGGAACCGGGTCGTGACGTGACGCACATGACGAATATCGCGGACCTTTACCAATTGTTCGGCGAGATCGCCGGTATTGACGTGCACCAGCGTGTGCCCCGCCAGGTCGATGCCATGGCCCTCTTGCCCTATCTAACCAACCCCGGGCAGGGCGCCATTCGCACCTGGAATTTCACCCAGTTCGGCCTGAACCTGCAGGCCAATGGGGCGATCAATGGACCCTGCCAGTTCGCCAACAGTTGTTCGCATATTCCGGTGACCAAAAGCGTCTGCGAGGATAACGCCGGGGTCTGGTTTGGCCCCGGCGCCGACGGCACCTCGGGCGGCGTCCCGATCCCACCCCAGGGCTTCAGCTATTGCTGCGAGGTCCAGCAGTGGCTTGCGGAACAGCAGCCGCCGCAAGCCACGGTGACCGTTCTGGCGCAGAGTGGGGTCGCGGTCCGGGATGAGCTTTACAAACTGGTGCGCAACAGCACCCGGGATTACGATCCGATCACCAGGGCCTGCGTGGAAATCGAGAGTGACGAACTCTACGCAATCAATGAAGACTGGCCCTGGCCGCGGCTCGATACCGAAGAGGCCCAGCTAGCCCCACCCTATACGGCGGAGCAGCAAGGCCATTACGATGCCTTGTCGGCGCGACTCGCGACCATCCTCGCCTCCCAGCCCCCGTGCCCCGGCGATGGCAATGGCGACGGTATCGTCAACCGCCAGGACCTGGCGGATTTTCGGACGATGCAGACGCTTTCCGGCGGTCAATCGAGTTGGTACGACCTCAATCTCGATGGCCTGACCGACCTGGTCGATCTCGGGATAATCCAACAGAACATGGGCAGTCAATGCGGAGATGACAAGGAAACAGCCCAGCGCTAGTCACCCTTCGGCGGGAGGCCCAGGGGGTGTCTGGCGGGGACGCCGTAAATGCGTCCCTGTAGGCTTGGCGACAGCATCCCTGCTGTCGATACCCCCACCAGCCCCCACTCGGCCCGGTCCTGTTAGGAGGAACCGCGTCAGTTAAATCGGCCGGGGTGAGATTCACTGAGCTTGATGCACCCGGTTGCGGCCCGCCGCTTTGGCCTCATAGAGGGCGTCATCGGCCCGTTTCAGCCAGTCATCGAGGGTGTCCTCGGGCTGAAAGGTCGCCACGCCGAAACTGGAAGTCACCGAGCCGACGGGGGGGAATGGCTGGTTCGCGATCAAGGTCCGCAATTTTTCCGCCAGATTCACGGCATCTCTCGCCCCGCAGTGAGGCAACATCACTACGAATTCCTCTCCGCCCCAACGCGCCAGGACATCCACTGTGCGTAGGTGCTGGCGGACCCGATGACTCAAGGCCACAAGAACAGCATCACCCGTCAGGTGACCATAGCGGTCGTTTATCCTAAATCCGGCAGTTGAACCCTAACGCCAACCCGTTACGAGTTGACGGAGAGAGCGGCAGCAGCGGCTCATCCCGGCTAGGTGGGTATTGGCAAAGGGAGCGGTGGCTGCAATTCACGGCCA
>JBASIS010000071.1:0-3668 GCA_049654905.1 Chromatiaceae bacterium | reverse complement strand
AGAGGAGGGAGCGGCCCTGGGCCTGCAGTTCGGCGACCGCCGGCGCCAGGGGGGCCAGGTCGACACCCTGGCCCTCCAGATAGCGCGCCGAGCCGATGGCGATCGTCTCGCCACCGATCCGGCCGCTCAGGCCCAGTCCCGGCTCCGTGACGATCGCCTCGACACGCCAGGGTGCGGTCCGATCGCACTGGGCCTGCTGCCTGACGGCGAGGTTGCCTGGTTCGGACAGGGCGGGCCGCAGGGTACTGTACCAGCCCGCGCCCAGGGCATGATTGGCGCTCGCCCTGCCCTGGATGCCCCCGTCGCTGGCTTCTTCGCTGTTCCCCGCGGCGGTGCTCGATGAGGGCCCCGGAATAAGCGGGGCATAGGCGGTATTCTGGCTGGGCAAGGGGGCCCGGTCTGAGTCAGGGCTCTCCGCCCCCGCGCTCATGGCGAGCCCGGCCTCCGTCGCCGCGGCTACCACCGCCCGGGCCAGGGGGTGCTGGCTATAGCGCTCCAGCGCCGCCGCCAGCCCCAGCAGGCCCTCCCGGTCGCCATCAAGGGCGATGATCTCCGTCACCTCGGGCCGGCCCCGGGTCAGGGTGCCCGTCTTATCAAAGACCAGGGTATCGATGCCGGCCAGGCGCTCCAGGGCCGGGCCACTCCGAAACAGCAGGCCCAGCTCGGCGGCGCGGCCGGTGCCGACCAGGATGGCCGTGGGCGTCGCCAGGCCCATGGCGCAGGGGCAGGCCACCACCAGCACGCTCACCGCCGTGACAAAGGCGTAATGGAGGGCGGGCGCGGGCCCGAAGGCCAGCCAGGCGGCGAAGGTCAGCAGGGCCGCCGCCATGACCAGGGGCACGAAGATGGCGGCGATCTGGTCCGCCAGGGCCTGGATAGGGGGTTTCGACCCCTGGGCCTCCTCGACCATGCGGATGATTTGCGCCAGCACCGTATCGGCGCCCAGGCTGGTGGCGCGGAACTGGAGGACGCCGATCTGGTTGAGGGTGCCGCCGACCAAGCGGTCGCCCGGCCCGCGGGCCACTGGCAGGGGCTCGCCGGTGAGCATGGATTCATCGACCCAGCTTTCGCCGCTCTCCACCTCGCCGTCCGTCGCCACTCGCTCGCCGGGGCGGACGATGACGCGATCGCCCAGGTTGACCGCTTGCAGGGGGAGATCCTGCTCCAGCCCCGCGCGGATGACCCGTGCCGTGAGGGGGCGCAATTCGACCAGGCGGCGGATGGCCGCCGAGGCCCGACCCTTGGCGCGGCCCTCCAGCCATTTGCCGAGCAGGATGAGGGTGACGATGACCGCCGTCGCCTCGAAATAGAAATGGGCGGTACCGGGGGGGAAGCTCCCGGGCGCCAGCAGGACCAGGGTGGAATAGCCAAAGGCCGCGCCGCCCCCCAGCATCACCAGGCTGCTCATGCCGGGGCTCAAGGAGCGCAGCTCCGCCCAGCCGTGGCTCAGGAAACGCCGGCCGGCCCAGAAGAGGACGGGCGCGGCCAGCAGCATCTGCAGCAGCCCCTGGCCGCGCCAGCCCAGCCGGGCGTCCAGCCAGTGGCCCAGGGGCATCCAGAGCATGGGCCCCATGGCCAGGATCAAGAGAGGCAGGGTGAAAGCCAATCCCAGCCGCAGGTCGCGTCCGAGGCCGTCATCGGGGGTGCTGGGGGCCGCCTCCGCCTCTGCCTCCATTCGGGGCTCATAGCCCGCCCCCCGCACCACCGCCGCGATGGCGTCCGGTGTCAGCATGGCCGGCAGATAACGTACCTGGGCCTGCTCCGTGGCCAGGTTGACCGTCGCCTCGGTGACCCCCGGCAAGCGCCCCAGGACCCGCTCGACCCGGGCACTGCAATTGGCGCAGGTCATGCCACCCACGCCGAAGCGGATTTCCGCGGCCATGGTTGGGTGATGCGCTTCAGGTGACATGGGCCTGAAAGCCCTCGGCCTTGATCGCCGCGATCAGGGCCGTCGGGTCCGGGTTCCCCGCGACCGCCGCGCGCTGCTGGCCGCGGTCCACCTCCAGAACGGCGGTTACCCCGGGGACCGCCGCCAGGGCCTGGCGCACCGCCTGCTCGCAGTGGCCGCAGGTCATGCCTTCTACCTTCAATTCGATCATGGGACAGGGACCTCGTTGGTGAGTGTCAGGATGCGGGTGCCGGTAATCTCTGGGACCCAGCCACCCTGGTAGGGTTCAATTGGACCCGCCGCATTCAGGCCGCCATCACCAGCCGCAGGGCATCCAGATGCAGCCGGACACGGGTCAGGTAACGGGACAAACGGTCACGGCGTTCCTCCAGGGCCTTGATTTCCTCGGCGCGGATGTTGGGGTTGACGCGGGCCAGGGCGCGCAGGCGCCCGATCTCGGCATCCAGTTCCCCTGTCATGCGGGCGCGGGCCGCGACTTCCAATGCCGCCGCCGCCTCGTTGGCCTGGAGCTCGCCCGCCTCGATCATGGTTTCCAGGGTCGCGGTTTTGGCCTTGATGATGGCATGGGCGAGGCGGCGGTTGCGGGTCAGGCACTGGCCCCGCAGGCGCTGATGGGGGAAGTCCGCCGCGCGATCCCGGCCCTCGGCATCCAGGAGCAGGCGCAGGGCGGTGGGCGGCAGGAAGCGGCCGATCTCCAGTTCCGGGGGCGCCGGGCATTGGGCGACATGGATCATCTCCAGCAGCAGGCTGCCCGTGGGCAGGGCCGGGTCGCGCAGGATGGTCAGGGCGCAGGTCCCCAGGTCCGAGTCCAGGATCATGGCCATGGCGCCGCGGGTCATGGGGTGTTCCCAGGTCAGGAATTCACGGTCCTCCCGGGCGAGGGCCAGAGCGCGGTCGAAGGTGACCGTCAAGCCCTCCTCGGGCAGTTCCGGAAACCGCTCTTGCAACCGATGGACGCCTGGGCGCAGGACCAGGGTCGCACCCACCCCCGGCTCCAGGTCGATGCCGAAGCTGTCCCAGACGCGGGTCAGATAGTCCCGCAGGGCCGGGTCCGCGTCCTGCACCGTGATGGCATCCACCAAGGCGGATGAGACCTCGGGGTGATGAGAATGGAGTTCCAGCAGCCGATCCCGCCCGGCGGCGAGCTTGGCACCGATCCGCTCCCGCTCCCGGCGCGCGGCGGCGATGAGGGCGTCCACCTGGGCGGGATCGGCCTGGGGCCTCTCCAGCAGGGCGCGCAGGCGTTCCCCGAGCCGCTCATAAACCGCCCCCGCCGCCGGGCAGATGGCGGCGAAGGCATCCAGCGCCTCCTGGTACCAGCGGTAGAGGATCTCCTCGGGACAGCCCACCCGATAGGGGAGATGGATGCGGATGGTCTGGGTCTGGCCGATGCGGTCCAGGCGGCCGATGCGCTGCTCCAGCAGGTCCGGGTTCAGGGGCAGGTCGAACAGTACCAGGTGGTGGGCAAACTGGAAGTTGCGGCCCTCGCCGCCGATCTCCGAGCAGATGAGGGTCTGGGCACCCTCCTCGGCATCGGCGAAGAAGGCGGCGGCCCGGTCGCGCTCCACCATCTCCAGCTCCTCATGGAAGAGGGCGGCATGGATGCCCTCGCGCTCCAGCAGGGCGCGGCGCAGGGCGATGGCGGTCGCGGCCTGGGCGCAGATGACCACAAGCTTTTCCGGCCGCAATTGGCGCAGGGTCGCGGCCAGCCAGGTGACGCGGGCGCTGGCCAGGGGTTCGGCCGCGGCCGGCGCACGCG
>JBASIS010000070.1:0-3466 GCA_049654905.1 Chromatiaceae bacterium | reverse complement strand
GCGGCTGGCGCCCATCCTCATGACCGCCCTGGCCGCGGGCCTGGCCCTGGTCCCGTTGGCGCTGGCCGGCGGCGAGCCGGGCAGCGAGATTCAGACGCCCATGGCCATCGTCATCCTCTGGGGGCTGGTGTCCTCGACGGCCTTGAACATGGTCGTGGTTCCCGCCTTGTATTTGCGCTTTGGGGCCCTGCGCGGGGGCAGCCGCGCCGAGGACCGGGACGGGGACCTGGGGTGATCGGCCGCCTCGTCGGCGGTGGCGGCAACAGTAGCGGCCTCCCCGGGGAGGGCGGAAGAGGCGGGGTTATCGGCTGCGGTGCTGCTCGCGCAGCATGAAAAGATAGAGACTTTCCACCTTGGCGCGTGCCCAGGGCGTCTTGCGGAGGAATTTCAGGCTCGAGGACAGGCTGGGGTCCTGGGTGAAACAACGCATGGGGAGGCGCTCTCCCAGGCCCTGCCAGCCGTAATGCGCGACCAGGGCGGTCACGAGGGCCTCCAGGGTCAGGCCATGCAGGGGATTGCGGGGTTGGACCCGCCAGGGCGATGGCGTTGAGGGTGGTGTGGTCATGACTAGCCGCCCAGCATCCGGGCCAGTTCCTGGTCTCGGGGCAGGTTGACGACGGCTACCAACTGATTTTTGGGGACCAGCAGGACCGCCTGGCTCTCCCAGCCCATGTCCGCCGGGGTACCGCCGACCCGGCGCGCCCGGTAGTAGCGGGCCAGGGTAATGACTCCCGGCAAGTCGCCGATCAGCCCGGTGATTTCCACCCGCAGGCCTGTCTCCTCGAAGGTCTCCTTGATGGCCGTGACCTGCAGGGATAGACCTTCGTCGGCGCGGCCCTTGGGGAAGCTGGCCACGCAGCCGGCGAAGCGGTTGGTGGGGCAGACGATCCAGAGGCGCCCGTCGGGCTCTTCGATGATGAGTCCCGCCGCTGGCCGTTTGCCCTGGGGGTCAAAGGGTGGCTCCACCAGATCCGGTCGCTGGCCAGGGACCTGGGACCAGCCGTGCAGGCTGGTGGGTGCCTCCCGCCAGGTCGCAAAGGGGATGCCATTCAGGGACGCCGGGACGGGGCCCTCGGGGAGGAAGGTGCCGATCTGGTCCGGAAGGTGCCAGTAGGCCGCGGGCCCTGGACGATGGGGGCTCGTGATGATCACGGGCTGGCCCTGGCCATTGGGTTTGGGGTGAATCATGGGCGCGGTTGAACCTGGCCGAAGGGGGCCCGGTCAGCGACTCAGCAACTCCAGAACCTGCTCCAGTTCATGGCGAAGCTGGTGAACGATCTGTTGGCTCTGGGAGGCGTCGTGCCTGGCGTTATCGCCCGTGAGCTGCTGACGGGCGCCGCTGATGGTAAATCCCTGATCATAAAGGAGATTACGTATCTGCCGGACCATGAGGACATCATGGCGCTGATAGTAGCGGCGGTTGCCGCGCCGCTTGACGGGGCTGAGCTGGGGGAATTCCTGTTCCCAATAGCGCAGGACATGCGGCTTGACGCCGCAGAGTTCACTGACCTCGCCGATGGTGAAGTAGCGCTTGCCAGGGATCGGCGGCAGTTCGCCGCCCGTCTCGCCTTCGCTCGCGTTACTGTTCGCTTCCAACATAAGCTTCCACCCGCGACTTGAGTTTCTGGCCGGGGCGGAAGGTCACGACGCGCCGCGCCGTGATGGGGATTTCCTCCCCCGTCTTGGGATTGCGGCCGGGGCGTTGCTTCTTTTCGCGGAGATCGAAATTGCCGAATCCGGACAGTTTGACCTGCTCGCCCCTCTCCAGGGCGACCCGGATTTCCTCAAAGAACAACTCGACCATGTCCTTGGCCTCGCGCTTGTTGAGGCCCAATTGCTCATAGAGGTATTCGGCCATATCGGCCTTTGTCAGTGCCATCGCGTCAATCTCTCAGTTTAGCCCCAAGTTCAACACTCAGCCGCTCCAGAACACGGCCAAGGGTCGTTTCTACTTCCTGATCCGTAAGTGTCTGAGAAGTGGCTTGTAAAATCAATCCCAGAGCGAAACTTTTTGTACCCTGGGGGATTCTCTCGCCCTCATAGACATCGAAAAGGATCAGGTCCCGCAGCAGATCGGAGGCCGCCGTGGCCACGCAGTCCCGCACGCGCTGGAAGGGCAGGTCCCGATCGACCAGGATGGCCAGATCGCGGCGGATGGCGGGGAAGCGGGAGATGGGCGTGAAGGCGGGCAGGACGCCCTCCCGCAGCCCCGCCAGCGTCAGTTCGAAGAGGTAGGCGTTGGCGTCGATATCCAGTTCCGCGGCTAGGGCCGGGTGCAACATACCCATGAGGCCGACGACCTGGCCCTGGCGCTCGATGCGCGCCGTCTGGCCCGGATGCAAGGCCGGGTGCTCGCTGGGGACGAAGCGGAAGTCGCCGGCCGCGCCGGTTAGGGTCAGTAAGGCCTCCAGGTCGGCCTTGAGGTCGAAGAAGTCGGCGGCCTGGGCCGCCGCGCCCCACTGTTCGGGGAGGGACTGGCCCAGCAGCAGGCCGGCGAGCATGCCCTCCTGGCGCAGGCCCTCCGGGTCCTGCTGGAAGCGCAGGCCACTCTCGAAGAGCCGCAGCCGCTCCTGCTGACGGGCCAGATTGCCCCGGGCGGCCTGAATGAGGCCGGGCCAGAGGCTGGTGCGCATGGCGGACATCTCGGGGGAGAGGGGATTGGCGAGCAGGAGGGGCGTCTGCCCCGGGTCCAGTCGCCGCTGCAGTTCGGGGTTGACGAAGCTGTAGCTGATGACCTCGTGGTAGCCGCGATCGACCAGGGCCAGCCGGGCCCGGTCGAGATCGAAGGTGGTCTCGGGTGGGGCCTTGGTGGCGGAGGAGGCGGAGGCATGGCTGGCGGGGATGCGGGTGTAGCCATGGATACGGCCGATTTCCGCGATGAGGTCCACCTCGTGCACCAGGTCGAAGCGACTGCTGGGGGCGGTCACCTCCCAGCCCTCGGCCGTCGGGGCTAGTTCCATGCCCAGGCGGGTCAGGATGTCGGTGAGGGTGGCGTCGTCCAGGCTCAGGCCCAGCAGGCGGCGGATACGGTCGCGCCGCAGGGCCAGTTGGGAGCGGGCAGGCACCTGCGCCGCGGCGACGGCCTCCACGATGGGTCCGGGTTCGCCCCCGGCGATGGCGATCAGGAGGGCGGTGGCGCGTTCCAGGGCGCGGACCTGAAGCTGGGGATCGACGCCGCGCTCGAAGCGGTGGGATGCGTCGGTGTGGAGGCCGTGGGCGCGGGCCTTGCCGCTGATGTGGGCCGGGGCGAAGAAGGCGCTTTCGAAGAGGATGTCACGGGTCTCGGCGCCGACGGCGGTCTCGGCGCCGCCAATGATGCCGGCCAGGGCGACGGCCTTGGCGGTGTCGGCGATCACCAGGGTGCCGGCGTTCAGGGTGATGGTGTCGCCATTGAGTAACGCCAGCCGCTCGCCGGGGTGGGCGAGGCGGACCCGGATGCCGCCCTCCAGCCTGGCCAGGTCGAAGC
>JBASIS010000069.1:0-8342 GCA_049654905.1 Chromatiaceae bacterium | reverse complement strand
CGCCGGGATTACGTCCTCCCCCAGATCGCCCCCGCCTCCCTGTCCCGCAGCTTCGCCCGCACCCTGGAGCGCGCCGCCCTGGACGGCGGCATCCACTGCCTGCGCCACACCTTCTGCTCCCATTTAGTTCAAGCCGGCGTCCCCCTGCGCACCGTCCAGGTCCTCGCCGGCCACAGCTCCATCCGCGTCACCGAGAATTACGCCCACCTCTCCCCCTCCGCCCTACGGGATTCAATTATGAAATTAAACTTATAAAGCGTGCTTAATGTGCTATAATGTGCTTACATATTAGCACGCAGGGGATTCCAATGCAGTACAGTAATGAATGGATTGAAGAATTTGATGATGGATACGATAAATTTATAGAAAAACTTTATCGTAGAATGAAAGAACGGACCTTGAATCGCGGACATCAAGGCATGATTTCACTTGACCAACTGTCTGCGCTTTTTGCAACAACCAACGGGAGATGTCAGCTTACCGGGATAAAATTCACTACAGATAATCCGATGAAATGCAGGGTACGGCCATTTTCTCCAACTGTTGACAGAATAGATTCATCTCTCGGCTATATTGATGGTAACTGTAGGGTGGTATGCAACGCGGTAAATATTGCAATCAATGACTTTGGAGAAGAGATATTTTCTAAAGTAGCCGAAGGTTACGTTCTAGGAAAATTTGTAAAAACTTATTTATTTGATAATCACCTAAGCGAAATGGTGCTTGCCAAGTCCAGGGATACAATAAAATCAACAAAATACAGTCTATACAAAAGAGATAAGTGTAAATCGTGGTTTTTCAACATTCAAATAAATGGCAAGCAATACAGAAAATCAACAAATATGACTGATATTAATGAGGCAAAATTGGAAGCAGAACGTCAAATTGAACAAATAAAAATAAGCATCCTCGGAAAATAACTGTCGTATTGTAGGAGAGTAACCCCTGTTTCCTACGTGAAAGGTTAGTATCCCCTGCCGATAGACGAACGAAATGATGTGATAGATGGGATATTTGGGATAGAAATTCCGCACAACAAAAAGCCCCGCAAGCGGGGCCTAAGTGTTTGTTTAGATTGGCGTCCCCACGGGGATTCGAACCCCGGTTGTCGCCGTGAAAGGGCGGTGTCCTAGGCCTCTAGACGATGGGGACTTTGAAGAGTTGGATGACCAGTCGAGTGCTGCCTTGGCCAGCTTTCGGCTAATAATCCAGCATTTGGTGGAGCCAGGCGGGATCGAACCGCCGACCTCAACACTGCCAGTGTTGCGCTCTCCCAGCTGAGCTATGGCCCCGAATCAATCGAGAGCGGCAATTTTATAGAGCCCCCCTGGACCTGTCCAGCCTTTTTTTCCCCGAACCTGAACCCTAATTCGTGGTCCGACAGGATGGCGCGGGACCCGGGTCTTCCGGCAGAATCCTCAGCAAGGCGGCGGCGCGCCGCCCATCAGCGCCGGGCCTGGCAACCGCCCTGCCCTTTTGCCACAAGAGTGAACAACGACATGAAACGTATTCTTCTATTCCTTGCGACTAACATCGCCGTACTTCTGGTCATCAGCATCGTCTTCAGGCTGCTGGGTTTCGAGGGTCTGTTGCAGGCTAACGGTGTTAATCTGAACTTGTCGGCCGTGCTGATCTGGGCGGCGCTGATCGGCTTCTCCGGGTCCATCATCTCTCTCCTCATGTCCAAAGGCATGGCCAAGCGCGCCATGGGCGTTCAGGTGATCGGCAGCCCAACCACCCCCTTCGAGCAATGGCTGATGACCACCGTGGAGCGCCAGTCCCAGGCCGCCGGTATTAAGATGCCCGAGGTGGGCATCTTCGACTCCCCGGATCCCAACGCCTTTGCCACCGGCTGGAACCGCAACGATGCCCTGGTAGCGGTGAGCACGGGCCTGCTGCAACAGATGAACCGTGACGAGGTGGAGGCGGTGGTGGGTCACGAAATCAGCCATGTGGCCAATGGCGACATGGTGACCCTGACCCTGGTGCAGGGAGTGGTGAACACCTTCGTGGTCTTCCTGTCCACCATCATCGGCCACGTCGTGGATCGGGTCATTTTCAAGACGGAGCAGGGACATGGACCGGCCTACTTCGTCGTCTCCATGGTCTCCCAGTTGTTGCTGTCGATCCTGGCCACCATGGTGGTGATGTGGTTCTCGCGTCAGCGGGAATTCCGGGCGGATCAGGGTGGGGCCGACCTGACCAGCCGCAACAAGATGGCGTCGGCCCTGCGTGCCCTGCAGCGCGTCCACGAGCCGCGTGATTTGCCGGCGGGCGAGTTCGCGGCCTTCGGCATTAGCGGGGGGATGGGAGATGGCATCAAGCGGCTCTTCATGAGCCACCCGCCCCTGGAGGAGAGAATCGCGGTGCTGGAAGGGAGGCGGTGATTTCCGGCATTTAGCGCGGGAAGCCATGCCCCCGCGCTGTGAATACAGGGGCCGAAGCTGACTTCGGCCCCTGATTTTTGGAGCAGGATTTCTGGCCAGATCCCTCTGGCCACTGGCTTTAATCCTACCGGGCGTTCAAGGCCGCGTGAGCGGCGGCCAGGCGCGCGACCGGGACCCGCGGGCCCGAGCAGCTCACATAGTCGAGCCCCGCCTCCTGGCAGAAGGCGATGGAGGCGGGATGGCCGCCATGCTCGCCGCAGATGCCGACGTGCATGCCCGGCCGCACCCCCCGGCCCCAATCCACCGCCAGCTTCATCAGCTTGCCCACGCCCTTGACGTCCAGCACCTCGAAGGGGTTGTCCTGCAGAATGCCGGAGTTGTTATAGAGGGGCAGGAACTTGTTCTCCGCGTCCTCGCGGGAGAAGGAGAAGGTCGCCTGGGTCAGGTCATTGGTTCCAAAGGAGAAGAACTCGGCCTCCTCGGCCAGGGACTCGGCGCGCATGCAGGCTCGCACTACCTCGATCATGGTGCCGAACTTGAAGCTGACGGGGTGGCCATACTGCTTCGCCACCTCAAGGTGGATGGCATCCACCCAGGACTTGACCTTGCGCAGTTCCTGGGCCGTGCAGACCTGGGGCACCTTGATCTGGGGATGGACCTCGATGCCCATGCGCGAGCACTCCGCCGCCGCCTCCAGGATGGCGCGAATCTGCATCTGATAGATCTCGGGGAAGGTGATGCCCAGGCGGACGCCACGATGCCCCAGCATGGGGTTGGTCTCGTAGAGGGCGCGCACCTTGCGCAGCATGGTCTCCTTCTTGGCGATCGCGTCCTCCACCATCGCCGGATCGACCATCTGGCGCATGGCATTGACCTCCTGGCGGGCATGGTCGCTGGCGTGCAGCAGCCCCATGGTCCCGGCCAGCACCGCCAGACCCCGGGTGGTGGCGGCCAGTTGGCGCAGCTCGGACAGGTCCCGCTCCAGTTGGTTCTCGTTGGGCAGGAACTCGTGAATGGGCGGGTCTAGCAGACGGATGGTCACCGGATAGGGAGACATCACCTCGAACAACTCGCGGAAGTCCTTGCGCTGCAGCGGCAGCAGCTTATCCAGGGCGGCCTGGCGCTGTTCCGGGGTCTCCGAGACGATCATTTCGATGACGATGGGCAGGCGCTCCACGTCGTTGAACATGCGCTCGGTACGGGCCAGGCCGATACCGACGGCACCGTACTTGAGGGAGCGACGGGCATCGTCCGGGGTATCCGCGTTGGCCATGACCTTGAGCCGGGCCACCTTGTCCGCCCAGTCGAGGAGGACGTTAAGCTCGTTGGTGAAGTCCGGCTCCACCGTCGGGATCTCGCCCAGATAGACCTTACCGGTGGTACCGTCGATGGTGATGAGGTCACCCTCGCGGAAGCTGGTATCGCCCACATAGGCCTCGCGGCGCGCGACATCGACGCTGATGCCCTCGGCGCCGGCGACGCAGGGCTTGCCCATGCCGCGCGCCACCACGGCGGCATGGGAGGTCTTGCCGCCGCGGGAAGTGAGGATGCCCTGGGAGGCAAAGAAGCCGTGGATGTCCTCGGGCTTGGTCTCCTCGCGGATCAGGATCACCTTCTGCCCTAGGTCGCGGCCCATCTGCTCGGCGCGGTCGGCATCGAAAATGGCGATGCCACAGGCGGCACCCGGCGAGGCCGGCAGGCCCTGGGCTACCGCCACGGCGCGATGGGCGGGGTCCAGACGGGGGAAGAGCATCTGTTCCAGCAACTCGGGCTGGATGCGCAGCAGGGCCTGTTCCTGGGTAATGAGGCCTTCGCCGACCATCTCCACCGAGGAGCGCACCATGCCCTGGGCGTTCATCTTGCCGTTGCGGGTCTGAAGGCAGAACAACTGACCACGCTCGATAGTGAACTCGAAGTCCTGGACCTCCTTGTAATGGGTCTCCAGCTTGGCGCGCAGCTCCTCCAGTTCCCGGGCGATGCGGGGCATCTCGGCGGCCATGTGGTCAATGGGCTTGGGGGTGCGGATACCGGCCACCACATCCTCGCCCTGGGCATTGACCAGATACTCGCCATAAAGCTTGTTCTCGCCGGTGCCGGGGTTGCGGGTGAAGGCCACGCCGGTGGCGGAGTCATCGCCCCGGTTGCCAAAGACCATGGCGACGATATTGACGGCGGTACCATTGGCCAGATCGGGCGTGATGTTGAACTGGCGGCGGTAATCAACGGCGCGGCGACCCATCCAGCTATTGAAGACGGCCTTGATGGCGATCTCGAGTTGATCGAAGGGGTCCGCCGGGAAAGGCTTGCCGGTGTAGGCCTCCACTACCTTGATGAAGCGCTCGCTGATCTCCTGGAGATCGGTGGCGGAAAGATCGAGGTCCTCCTTGACCTTGGCCCGATGCTTAACGATCTCGAATTCCTTGTCGAACAACTCGTCCGGAACCCCCAGGGCCACCTTGCCAAAGAGCTGGATGAAGCGACGGTAGGCGTCATAGCCGAAGCGCTCGTCACCCGTTTGCTGGATCTGACCCCGCAGGGTTTCGGCGTTGAGACCGAGGTTGAGGATGGTGTCCATCATGCCCGGCATGGACATGGCCGAACCCGAGCGCACCGAGACCAGCAGGGGATTATCCGCACTGCCGAAGCCCTTGCCTGATTTGGCCTCCATGGCCTTCATCTGGGCATGGACCTCATCCATGACGCCAGCCGGCAGGGTGCGGGACGGCGAGGCCAGGTATTCGAGGCAGGCATCGGTGGTAATGACGAATCCGGGCGGGACATTCAGCCCCAGTTGGGTCATTTCGCACAGATTGGCGCCCTTGCCACCCAAGAGCTTTTTGTCCTTGCCATTACCTTCCTCGAAAGCGAAAACCTGTTTCTTGACCTGGGTGACCATCGCGTCATTTACCTCTAATGGATTGAAAATAAGAAAGGAGCAGGGGCTAAAGGGAGGGGTGTCCGCGTGGGCAATCCGGCGATGGCCCTAGGCCGACTTGAAGCGGCCAGGGAGTCGCGGGGACTGCCCTACCAGCCTCCGCCCGAGTGCCGGGCATGGTACATCCAAACCGGTTCACCCGGCGGGTCGCGGCGGAAAATAAAGCCAGTATTGCAGCTGAAAGCTACGGATAGGTGACAATGCCGCCCCCCCAATGCCACCAGCCGATCGGTTATACTTTTGCCATCATTCCGCCGGCCAACCTCGCTCTCCTTCAATCATGCTCGATAAGAACTACGACCCTCAAGCCCTGGAACAAGGTTGGTATCGGATTTGGGAGGAACGGGGTTACTTTGCCCCAACCCCCGCAGGTCAAAACCCTTACTGCATCATGATCCCGCCGCCAAACGTCACCGGCAGCCTGCACATGGGCCACGCCTTTCAGGACACCATCATGGATGCCCTGATCCGCTATCACCGCATGCGCAGCGAGCCTACCCTCTGGCAGGCAGGCACGGATCATGCCGGCATCGCCACCCAGATGGTCGTCGAGCGCCTCCTGGAACAGGAGGGCAAGACCCGCCACGACCTGGGCCGTGACGCCTTCATCGAGCGCGTATGGCAATGGAAGGAGCAATCCGGCGGTACCATCACCCGCCAACTGCGCCGCATGGGTGCCTCCCTGGAC
Organism: Chromatiaceae bacterium; assembly: GCA_049654905.1. Classification (GTDB taxonomy): domain Bacteria; phylum Pseudomonadota; class Gammaproteobacteria; order Chromatiales; family Chromatiaceae; genus M0108. Next base: position 2,332 of record JBASIS010000069.1, on the reverse strand, counting down.
TGGGAGCACGAGCGCTTTACCATGGACGAGGGCCTGTCGGCGGCGGTACGCGAGGTCTTCGTGCGTCTCTTCGAGGAGGGCCTTATCTATCGCGGCAAGCGCCTGGTCAACTGGGACCCGGTGCTGCACACCGCCGTCTCGGACCTGGAGGTACTGTCCGAGGAAGAGGCCGGGCACATGTGGGACATGCGCTACCCCCTGACCAACGGCACCGGCTATATGGTGGTCTCCACCACCCGCCCGGAGACCCTGCTCGGGGACTGCGCCGTGGCGGTGAACCCGGAGGACCCGCGCTACCAGCACCTCATCGGTGAGCTGGTCGAACTGCCCTTGACCGGCCGGCGCATCCCCATCATTGCCGACGAACACGCCGACCCCGAGTTCGGCACCGGCTGCGTCAAAATCACCCCGGCCCACGACTTCAACGACCACGCCGTCTGGCTGCGCCATCGCGACGAGAACGCCATCGCCGGCCAGCCCCACGGCGGCCTCATCAACATCCTGACCCCAGACGCCGCCATCCGCGCCAACGCCCCCGAGGAGGGCGAACTCATCCCGGCGGCCTATGTCGGCCTGGACCGCTACGAGGCCCGTCGGCGCATCATCGCCGACCTGGAGGCCCTGGGGTTGCTGCAAGGTCTCCGCGACCACAGGCTCATGGTGCCCCGGGGCGACCGTTCCAACGCCGTCATCGAGCCCTACCTCACCGACCAGTGGTACGTGCGCATCCAGCCCCTGGCGGAGCCGGCCATCGCTGCCGTCGAGGATGGCCGCATCCGCTTCGTCCCGGCCAACTGGAAAAACACCTATTTCGAGTGGATGCGCAACATCCAGGACTGGTGCATCAGCCGCCAGATCTGGTGGGGCCACCGCATCCCCGCCTGGTACGACGCCGAGGGCAACAGCTATGTGGGCCGCTCCGAGGCCGAGGTCCGCGAACGCCATGGCCTGGCCGCCGACTTCCCCCTGGCGCAGGACCCGGACGTGCTGGACACCTGGTTCAGCTCCGCCCTCTGGCCCTTCTCCACCCTCGGCTGGCCCGAAGACACCGAGCGCCTCAAGGCCTTCTACCCCACCTCGGTGCTGGTCACGGGCTTTGACATCATCTTCTTCTGGGTGGCCCGCATGATCATGATGGGCCTCAAGTTCATGGGCGATGTCCCCTTCCGCGAGGTGTACATCCATGGCCTGGTGCGCGACGCTCACGGCGACAAGATGTCCAAGTCCAAGGGTAATGTCCTCGACCCCATCGATCTCATCGACGGCATCGAGTTGGAGCCCCTGGTCGCCAAGCGCACCGGTGGCATGATGCAGCCCCACCTGGCGAACAAGATCGCCAAGGCCACCCGCGCCGACTTCCCCAATGGCATCCCCAGCTTCGGCACCGACGCCCTGCGCTTCACCTTTGCCGCCCTGGCCAGCACCGGCCGCGACATCAAGTTCGATCTCAGCCGCACCGAGGGCTACCGCAACTTCTGCAACAAGCTGTGGAACGCCTCGCGTTACGTCCTCATGAATACCCAGGACCAGGACTGCGGCATCGCCGGTCCAATCGAGCTTTCCGCCGCCGACCGCTGGATTCGCGATCGCCTCCAGACCACCATCGCCAGCGTTGACGAGGCCATCCGCACTTACCGTTTCGACCAGGCCGCCCAGGCCCTGCACGAGTTCACCTGGAACCACTTCTGCGACTGGTACCTGGAGCTGTCCAAGCCCATCCTCACCCACGAAGCCAGTTCGGCGGCCGCCAAGCGTGGCACCCGCCACACCCTGGTCCAGACCCTGGAGACCCTGCTGCGCCTGGCCCACCCTATCATGCCCTTCATCACCGAGGAGATCTGGCAAAAGGTCCGGCCCCTCGCCGGTATCGAAGGGGATACCCTGATGAGGGCCCCCTACCCCGTCGCCGATCCCAGCCTGGCGGACCCCGCCGCCGTGGCGGAAATGAACTGGGTCATGCAATTCATCCTCGGTGTGCGCCGCATCAAGGGCGAGATGAATATCCCCCCCGGCAAGCCCCTGCCGATCCTGATCGACAACGCCAGCGCCCAGGACCTTGCCTGGCTGGGGGCCAGCCGCCCCTATCTGGACTTCCTCGCCCGCACCGCCTCAATCCGGGTCCTGGATTCCGGAGAGCCCGCCCCAGAGTCCGCCATCTCCCTGGTCGGGGAGATGAAGGTCCTCATCCCCATGGCCGGCCTCATCGACAAGGAGGCCGAACTCCAGCGCCTCGCCAAGGAGATCGCCCGCATTCAGAGCGATCTGGACCGTGCCCAGGCCAAGCTCGCCAAGGCCAGTTTCGTGGACAAGGCACCTCCCGCCGTGGTCCAGT
>JBASIS010000068.1:0-29028 GCA_049654905.1 Chromatiaceae bacterium | reverse complement strand
CCGGTGAACCACACGCAGTTCAGCGAGTTCTTGAGGAGTGAGTTGGTAATCTTGCATAAAAAATTACAAAGCTATCTGCCGGGTTACCGAGTTAGCAAAAGCCGATTTTTGAAATAGGACCAGTATAAATTGCCGCCCAATGAGCCTATATCACTCCCAGCCTCCGGCGGACTATGGCGGTTTTGGCGAATTTAATGGGTTTTCGTTCAGGCACTACCTAACCTTGCCCAACCGCGGCGTCAGCCGCCACTGTCCGCTGTCCATCCCCATGCCGCCGGCATTGACGTCGGTGCGGAATGCCCTGTCGTGGCGGTACCGCCGGCGTGCGACCCGGAGCCCGTACGTAGCTGCCAAGCCTTTACGGGTGATCTGCATCGCTTGGCCGACTGGCTGGTCGCCTGCGGCATTAAGACCGTGGCCATGGCATCAACCGGCGTCTACTGGATCCCACTCTACGAGATTCTGGCAGCACGGGGTCTGCCGGTCCTGTTGGCCAATGCCCGCACGGTTAAGCATGTGCCCGGGCGCAAAACCGATGTCAAGGACGCCCAATGGCTCCAACAATTGCCTACTTACGGCGTGCTGCGGGGTAGTTGCCATCCGCCGGCCGAGATCGCGGCGTTGCGGGCCTATCTGCGCCAGCGCGAGCGGCGGCTCGATGATGCCGCCCAGCACGTGCAGTACCTGCAGAAGGCGCTGACGCCGATGAAGCTGAAGTTGCCGCAGGTGGTATCTGACCTCACCGGTCAGACCGGGATGCCGATCATCCGTGCCATCCTCGCCGGGACGCACGATCCGCGGGTGTTGGCGAACTGCCGTGACCGGCGTTGCCGGCGCACCGTTGAGGAGATCGCCCAAGCACTGGAGGGCCACTACCGGCCTGAACATCGGTTCGCCTTGCCGCAGGCGGTCACGCTCTACGATACCTATCAAACGCAAATCGCCGCCTGCGACCAGCGCATCGCCGCCGCGCTGGCGCTGCTCCAGGCCCCCGCGCCCCCTGCCGACCCCTGGCCGCCACCCATGGGCAAGACCCGGCAGAAACATGCCTTAGCCTGCGACGTGCGCGCGGCGCTCTAGGGCATCGTCGGTGTCGATCTGACCCAGATTCACGGTCTGGGCTCGTCGCTGGCACTGAAACTGATCGCGGCATGTGGGACCGATCTCTCCGCCTGGCCGACGGCCCAACATGTCGTCGCCTGGCTGTGCCTGTCACCCGGAAACCAGATCTCCGGCGGCAAGCTCCTCTCGGCCCGCACGCGCCGCACCTCGAACCGCGCCACCGCCCTGCTCCGCCTCGCGGCGGTCACCGTCGGCAAGACGGATAGCGCCCTCGGCGCCTGCTACCGCCGCCTGGCCATGCGCGTGGGCAAGGCCAAGGCCATTACCGCCACCGCACGCAAGTTGGCGATGCTGTTTTACAACACTGTGCGCCATGGCCGGGACTCTCGCGATCCTGGCGCGAGCGCTGACGAGAACCGCCATCGCGAGCGGGTATTACACCACCTCGAACGGCGGGCCAGGCAACTTGGCTATGTCCTCGAGCCCGCACCGGTGGCCGGGGTTTCTTAGGAAGTCCGCGCCCTCTGGGAGGCGTCCGCGGCCGCTCCCTCCCCCAAGAGCGGCGCATCGCGGTGAGTGAGGCCATCACCCAGGCCCCGTCCACCGCCCTGGGAGACTACCGGGCCGAACCAGGTGTGGAGCTGGGACATCACCTACCTGGCCACTACCGTGCGCGGCTCCTTCTTTTACCTCTACCTGATCCTCGCTATCGACAGCCGCAAGATCGTCGGCGGGGAGGTCTACCCCGAGGCGTGCGCCGAGCACGCCGCCGAGGTCTTCCAGCGCGCCCACCGGCGCGAGGCTCTCGGGGCCACCGATCGGGTCCTGCACGCCGATAACGGCTCCCCTATGAAGGGCGCCACCCTGCGCGCTACCCTTCAGCACCTGGGCGTCGTCCCCTCCTTCAGCAGACCCTCGGTCAGCAACGATAACCCCTACTCGGCAGCCATCTTCGCCACCGGCAAGGGCTGCCCAGCCTGCCCCGAGCAGCCCTTCGCCGACCTCCCCGAGGCCCGCACCTGGGTCGCCGACTTCGTCACCGGGTACAACGAAACCCACCGCCACAGCGCCCTGAAATTCGTCACCCCAGACCCGCGTCACCGCAGCCAAGACCGCCACCTGCTCGCCCAACGCGACGCCCTCTACCAGGCCGCCCGGGCCGAGAACCCAGAACGCTGGTCCGGCCCTACCCGCAACTGGGATCCGCCCACCCGCGTCCTGCTCAACCCAGGCAAGCCCAGGCCACCACAGGACCCAACCCAGGAGCCTGCACCCTGATCCAGGGCGCGTCCCCAGACCCGTCGCGCAGGACCTCGGCGAAGCGTATCCCCGGCCCCTTGTCCTACTGCCCCAGCCCCCCGGGGGCCTGAAAGACGTGACCAGCCTGGAACCTCTCGCGCCTCCCGCGTCGCCGCACCGGAGGGCTATCTGCCAGCCCCCTGCCGTGACCCGGGCCCGGCATGACTAAAGCGACAACTACCTTGACACTTACCGGAAATCAGGCATTTTTTAGGAATTTTTCCGTGGAGCCGGGTGGTTATGCTGTTTCATGGAACTCGGAAATTGATGTCAGCGAGTATGAGCTTTGGCAACATGGTCAAAAAATGCTTTAAATCAGGGGCCTTGAAACCGCGCGTCATCAGGGTGCGTGCTTTTCGGAATTGCGGGGACGGTCTAAATCCCTCGCCCTGACTTCGTCCAGCACAACGGCTGGCGTCAGGATCTGCGGCAAAATCCTGGGCTCTCCCCCCGGGGGATAGAAGACATAAAGGGGCACCCCGTTACGGCCATGTTCCGCGAGATAGGCGGTGATCGCCGGGTCCCGGTTGGTCCAGTCGCCCTTGAGGTAGAGGATACCGGCCGCCGAGAAGGCGTGTGCCACCTCGGCGGTGCTCAGAGCCAGACGTTCGTTGACCAGGCAGGTGATGCACCAGGCGGCGGTCATATTGACAAAGACCGGGCGCCGCTCCGCGCGGGCTTGGGCGAGTCGCTCGGGGGAATAGGACTCGTTGGAGAGGGATGAGGAGAGGGCCGCGCCCGCGCCGCCGGTCGGGGCCGCCAGGCGGTCGGTTGCGATCGCGAGCGAGAGGGTGCCCACCAGGGCCGCCAGGCTCGCGATGGCGCCCCAGCGCCGCCGGCCGGGACTCAGCAACCGGGTCCGCTCGCGCAACCAGAGCCCAAAGGCCAGCAGGATCAGGCCCGCCAGGACCAGGGCGACTCCGTTCGCTCCGGTCTGGACACTCAGCACCCAGACCAACCAGGCCGCCGCCGCAAACATGGGGAAGGCCAGCACCTCCTTCAGGGTCTCCATCCAGGGCCCCGGTTTCGGCAGACGCCGCGCCAGGCCGGGGAGCAGCGACAGCAGCAGGAAGGGGAGGGCCAGGCCCAGTCCCAGGGTGAGCATGATCGCCAGGGCCAGGGGCCAGCTCAGGGTGACGGCATAACCCAGGGCCGCGCCCATGAAGGGGGCGGTGCAGGGTGCCGCGACCAGGGCCGCCAGGGCGCCGGTCCCGAAGGCCCCCAGATTGCCGCGCCGGCTATTGCCACTCCCCAGCGCCATGAGCCCTGCACCCAGGTTCACCGCCCCGGCGAGGCTCAGGCCGACCACGAAAAAGACCGAGGCCATGAGGGCGACGAAGGGCGGGTACTGGAGCTGGAATCCCCAGCCGATGGCCGCGCCGCCCGCGCGCAGGGCCAGCAAGAGCCCGGCCAGGGCGGCGAAGAAGAGCAGCACTCCGGCGGTATAGGCGAGCCCCTGCCGGACGCGTTGCCGCGCCGCCGCTGGCCCTGACTCCGCCAGGCCCTTGACCAGGCTGAGGGCCTTCATCGCCAGGATGGGGAAGACGCAGGGCATCAGATTCAGGACCAGGCCCCCGAGCAGGGCGAAGGCCAGGGCGAGGGGCAGCCCGATGGCCGGCTCCGGGCCGATGGCGACGGCTGCTGGGCCTCTGCTCGCCGTGATCTCGTAGGCCTGCACCTGGCCCCGCCCATCCGTAACGACCAGCAGCCCCTCGGCGGGGGCCTGTTCCGCCAGGGTGCCGGGGGTCAGGTCCAGCCGCAGCAGGCCCGCGTCCAGCCGCCAGGGTTGCGCGGCGGCATGTTCGATCAGGCCCCAGGCGCCGGCGAAAAACCTGGCCGCGGTCGGCGTAAAGGCCAGCCCCGCCGTGGGGATGGCGAGGCCGAGCCGCTCCCCTTCCCGGCTCATCACGGCTCCCGCGATCTGGCCCCGAGGCAAGCCGGCGCGGGCGGCGGCGAATGACTGGGCCTCGTCGGGATTGAGGGGGCCCGGTGTGGCCGCTGTCGGGAGAGTCAGGGTCAAGGCGCCGGACTCCGGGACGCAGTGCTCCGCACAGACCAGCCAGTCGGCCTGGGCGTGAAGGCGCAGAGGTTCACCCACCGGCCAGTCCCTGGGCAGGGTCAGGGCGAAGAGCAGCAGGGCCCGGCCGGAATAGCCATAGTTGGCCAGGGGGCCGACCGGGATGACCTCCGGTCGCGGCCAGCGCGGCGGCCCGACGGTGACGCCGTCGGGGAGGGTCCAGGCGAGGCGCGGCGGATCACCCGAGTCGCCGGGGTTGCGCCAGTAGGTGTGCCAGCCGGGCTGGATCTCGAAAATCAGGGCGAGATCGACCGTCTCGCCGGGCGCGATGGGGGACCGCTCCGCCACCATGCGCGCAGTGACATGCTCGGTCGTGACCGGGTTGGCCAGGGCCAGCCAAGGCCAGGCGAGCAGGGCGAGCAATAACAGCAGGCCTATCGCCGTTGGGGTCTTCCGTGGGCTCTGGTCCCCAGCAGCCAGTATTGATCCATAAACCGTCATTCGCTTCATCCCCTCTGATGTCCAGAATATGGGTGGCGATGGATGGGTCACGGCCTACTACGCCAGGGGCGGCAGGGTCTTGCCCGGATTGAGGATGCCGTTCGGATCGAACTGGCGTTTGATGCCGTGCATCAGGCGCAGGACGACGGGGTCCAATTCCCGGTGAATATAATCGCGCTTGGCTAGGCCCACCCCATGCTCGCCGGACAGGGTGCCTTCCAACTTGATGACGAGGCTGAAAACGGCGTCGAGGCAGGCGTCGGCGCGGGCCATCTCCTCCGGGTTGTCGGGATTCACCAGCAGGTTGACGTGGATATTGCCGTTGCCGGCGTGGCCGAAGTTGACGATGCGGATGGCGTGCTCCCGCCCCAGCCGATCGACACCCTCGATGAAGGTCCCAAGCCGCGATACCGGCACCACCACGTCCTCGTTGATCTTTTTTGGCGCGATCTGGCGCAGGGCCGGGGACAGGGCGGTGCGGGTTTTCCAGAGGGCGGCGACCTCCCCGGCATCGGCGGCGGTGCGCAGCTCCAGTAATCCCGACAGGCTGGCGGCCTGGGCGACCGCGGCGGCGGCCTGATCGATGCCATGGGCCGGGCCGTCCACCTCGATCATCAGCAGGGCGCCGGTCCCCTCCGGCAGGCCCAGGTCGCCGACATGGCGGGCCATGGCGAGGGCGGAGCTGTCCATGAATTCCAGGGCGCAGGGGGTAACGGGCTGGGCCATGATGGCGGAGACGGCGGCGGCGGCGGCATGGATGTCGGCGTAGCTGGCGCGTAGGGTGCGCCGGGCCTCCGTCAGGGGGATGAGCTTGAGGGTGGCCTGGGTGATGAGGGCCAGGGTGCCCTCGGAGCCGATGATGAGCCGGGTCAGGTCATAGCCGACCACGCCCTTGGTGGTCCGCACCCCCGTGCGGATCAAGTCGCCGGCGCCGGTGACCGCCGTCAGTCCCAGGGTGTTTTCGCGCGGGGTGCCGTACTTGACCGCCCGGGGGCCGGCGGCGTTACAGGCCAGGTTGCCGCCCAGGGTGCAGGTCGCGGCGCTGGTGGGGTCCGGTGGCCAGAAGAAACTGTAGGCGGCCGCCGCCTGTTGCAGGGCCTGATTGGTGACGCCCGGCTCGACGATCGCCAGGCGGTTGTCGGGATCGATGAGGGGGATGCGGTCCAGGCGTTCGAAGGAGAGGACCAGGCCGCCCCGATCTGGCACCGTGGCGCCGGTGGTGCCGGTGCCGCGCCCACGGGCGACCAGGGGCAGCCGTTCGCGGTTACAGAATTCGACCAGGGGCACGACCTGGTCGGCGGCCTCGACCAGGACCACGGCCTGAGGCATGGCCTGGCGGCGGCTGTTGTCATAGCCGTAGGACCAGAGATCCGCCGAGTCCAGCAGGAGGGCCCCCGGTCTGGCGATGGCCTTGAGTTCCGCGACCATCCGGGCGCTCAGGGGCTCGGGGGACCTCGTCATGACGGCGGTGTCTCGGCTCTTGCTCAGTAGCCGGCCTTGGCCAGGATCTCGAGCTGTTGCGGGGTCAGGGCGGCGCGCTGCGCGGCGGTCAGGGCCGCCTTCCAGGCATGGCTGGTCTGGGCGATGGTCAGCCCCAGGCCGGCGACCTTGGCCGGGGGGATGAGAGCGACCTTGGTGGCGGGGAGGGCGGTCATCAGGCTCCACTGCACGAAGGCCGCGATCTGCTCGCCGGTCAGGGCCTCCTGTTGGCTGGCCGACAGGCGCGCCACCCAGTAGGGGGTATTGGGGGCGGCGATGGCGGCGATCTGCGCCGGGGTCAGTTGGACCAGCCAGGCGTTGCCCGCCACGCCGACGGCTTCGCCGAAGGCCGTGATCTGGGCGGGGGTCAGATAGGGGACCTCCGCCGGGGGCAGGTCGGTGAGGTTATAGACCTTGCCGCCCTTGGGATGCTCGGGATCCCAGGCATAGGCCGGGTTGGCCAGGGGCACCGGAGCCGAGCTGTCGCGCAGCAGGCCAAAGGCGACGGCCACGTAGGCGGCCTCCTGGACGGTCCCCTCGCTCATGGGGATCAGGTCGTGGGCGTCGGTGTAGCGGCGCAGCACCGGGTAGGCGTGGGCGTAGTCGCCGGGGCTGGCCGGGGTCTCGGCCGGATAATAGGCGGCGTTAACGCTGATGTAGGGCTCGCGGAATCCTGGCAGGTGCCAGGTGACGCCGGGGACCACCAGGCCGCGCACCGGCGGAACCTGGGCGTCGTTGAGCGACACCAGGTCTAGCGGGTCCAGGGGTGGGCGGGCGCCGATGCCGGTGATGAAGCTGCGCGACAGGGGGTTGGCCCCCAGGATGACGTTGGCCGCGATCCAGGCACCGTCGCGGTAGATCGGCAGGCCGGTCAGGTGGTGGGCCTGGAGCAGGGGCAGGGCGGCCATGACGCTGGCGGAGAAATTGGACCAACCGGTGTACTGGGGGTTGGGGTGCTTGGCGGCCCGGTAGGGGTTCTGGGCGGCCCAGGCGCGCTGGGTGTCGGCGCCGGTCAGGATGGCCCGGCGGGCCTCCTCGGCCAGGATGGGGTCGCGGTTAGGGTGCTCGGCCATGACCAGGGCCCAGTGGGGGAAGGTCGCCCGGGACCCGGCGGTCACATCGGTAGCGACCTTGGCGATCAGGCCCCGGTAGGCGTCCTGGAAGTTGGTCTCGCCGGTGGTGCGGTACAACTCGGCGGCGGCCCACAGGAGGGCGGGTTTGGAGCTGGCCGCCGGGTATTCGCCACCGCCCGGATATTGGTCCGGGTTGGTATAGAGGGTCCCCTCGGCGGGCCATGCCGGATGGGTCTGGACATAGTTCCAGGCGGACCGGGCGGCGCTCAGCACCGTCGCGGCGCGGGCCGCGTCGTAGGGGGCGATGAGGCGGGCGTAGAGGGCCCCCATGGCGGCGAACTGGGCGGTGGCGCGGGTGGTCTTCTCGTAGATGAAGCGCGGCTGGGTCACCGCCGCGGGCAGGCCGCGGTCCCAGTCGCCGCTCGTCAGGCGCCAGTAAACCCCGCCGTCGCACGCGTCCTGCATGGATAGGGCCCAGTCCATGCCGAAGCCCAATTCGTCGAGGATATCGGGGATGCCGTTGCCCGATTCCGGGATGTTCAGCTCGCCATCGGTGAAGTGGCCCGGGTCGGCGAGGTCGAAGGCCAGGCCGATGGCCCCCCAGACGGGGGAGGCATTGTGCAGATACTGGCCATAGTCGCCGGCGTCGAACCAGCCCGGGGCGATGGGTCTGAGGGCAAAGGGGGATTCGCCGGCGCTCAGGGGGTAGTCGGCCAGGGCCGGATGGTAGATGCCGTCCAGAGCCGGATCGATGCCGAGGCGCTCGTAGCCTGGGTCGGCGAAGGGGGCGGTCAGGGTGATGTTGCGCCGGTGGTAGAAGGAGCGCATGAGGGTGCGGTAAACCTCGTCATAAACGTCCTCGGCGATGGCGAAGGGGAAGGAGCGGCCGATTTGAGGGACCTCGATACGGTACTGGCCCGGGGTGGTCAGGTCGCTGAAATCCGCCTCATAGACATCGGCCCCGCTCTGGGGGTCGGCGGCGGCGCGCAGGGTCAGGGGGCCGGCGTGGGCGACTGCCCCAGTCGTGGTATCCACCACCCGGAAGCTGGGGTCGTCAACGGGCAGGGGCACCAGGTCCCCGAGCCAGTTGCCCACATAGGCCAGTTTGGGGGCGCCTGGGGCATAGCCAACCTGGTTGACCTGGATGCTCTCGCTCGGCTGCCGGGCGTCCCAGGTCACCGTGACCGCCTCCTGCTCGGCGGGGATGTCGCCATCCCAGACCATCCCGGCCAGGGTCACCCGGTAGTCCTGGCCCGGCTGGAGCGGGGTCGGGAGCAGCAGGTGCAGGCGCGATTCCACCACCGTCTCCAGGCCGCCCGCGCCGCCGCCGATCGCCTGGCGGTCACTGCCGACGGCCAGCGGCTGGACCGGAGTCGCGTAGGCCGGATCCGTGGTGCTGGTGATACGGTAGCCCGCCGGCTGGTCGCTGGCGGCATGGTCGAAGCCGTCGGACATCAGGGTCAGGGCGCGGCTGGAGCGAATGGCCTGCCCGGTTACCGTGGGCCCCTTCGTCCGGGTCAGTACCAGGTTATCGATGTGGAAGGGTTTGGGCACCGCCATGGTGCCGAACATGAAGGTGAAGACGCTGTCGAGGGCAAAGGCGGGGCTGGCCAGGTCCGCGAGCGGGATGCTGACATGGCGCCAGGTGGCGTCGATCACCCCGCCCTCGGTGTAAGGGGCCAGTGACCGGGTGGTCCCCAGGGCGTAGTCCCAGAGGGTCAGGTTCGGATCGATGGGGCCGTTGGGGGAGCGGATGTCCAGCTCCAGGCGGTCATAGGGGCGGAAGTCCGTGCGCCCGGTCTTGAGGACCAGCAGCGGCTTGTGCCATTGGGTCGGCTGCACCAGCAGCCCGAAGGGGTCACGGTGGGCGGCGGTAGCCTGTTCCGTGACCCGCTCCAGCTTGCGCCACTGGGTAGCGGCGGCGTCGTCGTAAATCACCAGATCGGCCGCCCCGGGGTACCCAGGCCGAGGGCCAGGAGGACCGGCAGGACACGGAAGAGGTGGTGGGAAGGGCGGCAAGGGCCTGTGAACATGGCATTCCCCGGGATGGTGACAGGGCGCTCGCCGGGGAGCCGCCAGATTTTTAGTGGATCTATATATTATCAAAATGCAAAAAACGGTGCGATCTCCATGAAATTAGGAGGGTGACGAGATTCGAATGCCGCTTCAGGGAGACGCGTCGAAGCCGCCGCCCGTCGCCTCGGGCAGGCCGGGCGTGGCACGGGGTGGGGTGGCGGCACCCGCCGCGGCTGGGGCCTGGGTGATTTCAAAGACTTTCACCACCTTGACGACCCCGGGGACATGGCGCACCTGCTGGGCCGCCGCCTCCGCCTCCTCCGTGGTCACCAGCCCCATGAGATAGACGGTGCCGGATTCGGTGATCACCGTGACCCGCGTAGGGTCGAACCCCTTGATATCGATATTGACCAGGGCCAGCTTGGCCCGGGAGGTGATGAGGGTATCCTCGCTTTGGCGGCTCAGGCTGGCAAAGGGACCGATGGTGATTTCGTCCACCACCTGGCTGACTTTGGGTATCCGGCTGATGCGCTCGGCATAGGCTTTTGCCGCTGCCTCCTCCTGGCACTGACCCGTGAGGAGCACCACCCGGTTATAGCTGTTGACCGCGATCTGACAACGGGTCTGGGCGCCGGGCCAATCCCGGCTATTGAACTCGATTTCCTTGTCATCCATGAGGGCGTCAGGATCGCGCCGGTCCCGAACCACGACCGTGGCCCCCACCGCCGCCCCCACCCCGGCCCCGATCAGGGCGGCGGCGCAGCCCTGCAGGAGCGGTAGGGCCAGGCTTAGGGCCAGGCAGGCGACGAGGGTCCGATGGCCGCGGGGGGCGGTACTGGGTCGCGCAAATCGGGCGTTAGGCATGGAAGGCATCCCGAATCCAGTCGATACGGTCCCCGGCGCCGATAGCGATGACATCGAAGCGGCAGGGGAGGTCTAGGGTTTGGCGTTGCAGAAAATGGCTGGCGGCGGCGATCAGTCGCCTTTGCTTCGCCACCCCGATCGAGGCGGCGGCACCGCCAAAGCGCTCCGAGGCGCGAAAGCGTACCTCGACGAAGACCAGGGTGGCGGCGTCACGCATCACCAGGTCGATTTCGCCGCGCCGGCAGCGGTAGTTGCTGGCCATGAGGCGCAGACCCTGGCCCTGCAGATAGTCGCGGGCCAGGCGCTCCTTGTCGGCGCCTAGGTCCCGGGGGGTCTCAGGGAGCGAGGGCGGCAAGGCGCGGACCTCCGCCGCCGTGGGAGCCAGCAGGCGCGGCGATGTTGGGGCCCCTGGCTTCCGTCGCGCTCATCCGCCTGGGCCCCAGGCTGTCCATGCGCGCCAGGATGAGTTCCCGTTGAACCCGGCGCCGGTTGTCCAGGCTCAGGCGCCCGGTGCGGCCCTCGAGGTAGGCGCCGGGACGAGCGGTCAGGCCCTCAAGCTGCTGAATCAAGGCATAGGCGTCGATGCCCATGGCATAGAGACGGGCGTAACGCGGGTCGATGCCCCTCGAGGTGCGCTCCAGGCTGGATCGGGAGAGAGGGTCCGCAGGATCGATGTCAATCATCCAGGGGATGTCGACGAATTGCAGCCCGAGCAGGGCCTGGTTGCCGTCCTGATCCTGGCCGCCTTCGAAGAGATGAGAGGTAGCAAAGACCGAGGGGGAGTTCTGGTTAGTGGCGACAATTTCGGGCCAGAGCCGGCGCGCCTGGGGCGCCGTGGCGACCAGGAAGACGCAGTCGGCGGGGGCGGTCTGGACCGAGCCGGCAAAGGCGTCCTCCAACAGTCCCTGGGGCAGCTCCGCCGAGTTCGGATCAAAGGCCTGGATGGCCGCGAAGCTGCCCCCATTCCCGAGCCATTCGCGCCGGAAGCCATTGGCCAGGCGTTCCCCCCAGGGGCTGGCGGGATAAAGCAGGATGGCCGTGTGATAACCCCGCCCCCAGGCCTTGCGCGCGGCATCGGCGGCCTCGTCCTCGGGGTCCAGGGAGAATTGATAGAGGTTGGGTGGCGTGGCGTCGCTGTTGGCCCGGTTCAGGGCCAGGGTGGGGATGGGCAGGGCCGATTGGCCAGCGAGGGCATCAACGGCCTCCTTTTCCAGGGGGCCGATGGCCAGGCTCGCGCCTTCGGTGGCGACCTGGCGCAACAAATCCGGCACCGATTTCGGGTTGTGGCTATCGTAGAAGCGCAGTTCCGGCCCTTGTCCGCTGGCACCCTGGGCGGCGAGAATGCCCCGACGCACCGCCGCGCCCGCCTCGGCATAACGTCCGGACTGAGGCAGGAGGACGGCGACCCGGGCCCGGGCCACGGCTTGATCCGGTGCGGCCCCTCCAGGACCTGGGACAGGACCGGCGCTGCGCGGGGGCACCGCGCAGCCCGCCAGCAGCAAGGTCAGGGTCGTCAGGAGGAGGGCGAAAAAGAGTGGCATGGCCAGGGTCCTGGGGAGGGTTGTGCTATTGCCATTGACCAGTGCGGAGAGTCCCTGAACAGGACGCCAGGCCCGCGAGCGCTGGGCAGAGCCGCGCGATTCAGGGGCGAGTCGCGGGCGTCCCGTCGGGGGATAGGGGGCAGCGGAGCCGGTGAAACTTCCGTCGCCAATTGCGGGTTCTGGCTTCGTCATCAATGGCGGGCCTGTTGAAAATCGGAAGGAAAGGCCTTGTCACAAGTCTCGGGGATACTATACGTGGTGGCCACGCCCATGGGCAATCTGGCGGACATCAGCCAGCGCGCCCTTGAGGTCCTGGCCCGGGTGGCCCTCATCGCCGCCGAGGATACCCGCCACACCGGGGGCCTGCTGAGTCATTACGGTCTGCGCACGCCACTGACCGCCTGTCACGAGCACAACGAGGAGAAGCTGGTCCCACGCCTGCTGGAACGTCTGGCCGCCGGCGAGGATCTGGCCCTGGTGTCGGATGCGGGCACGCCCCTGATCAGCGATCCCGGCTATCCCCTGGTGGCCGCCGCCCGGACCGCCGGTCTGCGGGTGGTGCCCATCCCCGGCCCTAACGCCGCTATCTGCGCCCTCTCCGCCGCGGGCCTGCCCAGTGATCGCTTCGTTTTTCTGGGTTTCCCACCCCGTACCCCCGCCAAGCGTCGGGAGTGGTTCATCACCCTGGCCCAGGAACCGGGCACCCTCATCTTCTACGAGGCGGGCAATCGGGTCCTGGCGACCCTGGCCGACCTGGCCGCGAGCCTGGGGCCCAACCGCCGCGCCGTGGTGGCGCGGGAACTCACCAAGCACTTCGAGACTTTCCTGGACGGCAACCTGGCGGGCCTGATCCCGCGCATCGAGGAGGACCCGGATCAGCAAAAGGGGGAATTCGTCCTGCTGGTGGAGGGCTGCCGGGACCTGGATGCAACCGCGGCGGAAGGCGAGCGGGTGCTGCGCATCCTGGCCCGGGAACTGCCCCTCAAACAAGCCGCCGCCCTCGCCGCCGAGATCAGCGGCGACAAGAAGAACCGGCTGTACACCCTGGGGCTGGCCTGGCGGACCTGATTCACCCCAGATGGGCATCCTCCCATTCCCCATGTTCGGGGCCCTGGAGGTGGGGTTCGACCTCCTGGCCGGCGAAGGTTTCGTCGAGCACTTCGATGAAGCGCTTGGCCTGGGGTGAGAGGAATTTGCCTCGGCGCAGGACGATACCGTAGCTGCGTTTGGGGAAGTAGTGCTCCATGGGGATGGTGGCGAGGCGTTCCTGGCCGGTGAGGCAGACGTCGGTGACGATGGAGATGCCCAGCCCCAGTTCGACATATTTCTTGATGACCTCCCAGCCGCCGGCCTCCAGGGCCACCTTGTAATTCAGGTTGTGCTGGCGGAAGACCAGATCCACCGTCCGCCAGGTACTGAGGTGGCTGGGGGGCAGAATGAGTCCAAAGGGGGTGATGTCCTCCAGGGTCACGCTGGCCTTGGCCGCCAGGGGGTGATCCAGGGGGGTGATGAGCTTGGGCCGGTAGGTGACGAAGGGCCGGTAGGTGATGTCGTCCGGGACCTCGATCATGGAGCCGACGGCCATGTCCGCCTCGTCGGCCCGCACCATGGCCAGGCCATCGCGGCCCGTGACATTGTGCAGCTTGATCTCGATGCCCGGATGGATGGCGGTGAAGCGCCGTACCGGCTCCGGCAGGATATAGAGGATGGTCGATTCGCCGGCGGCTATCTCCAGGGAACCCTGATCCACCCGGCCGCATTGGCTGAAGAAGGTTTCATGAAGCTTGTCCATGCCTTCGACCAGGGGCTGGGCCAGCCCGTAGAGCAGATCACCCGCCGGGGTGAGCTTGATCTTAGGGCCGCGGCGCTCGAAGAGGAGGGTGTCGAATTCCCGCTCCAGGGCCTGAATCTGCAGGGAGACGGTGGGTTGACTCAGAAAGATCTGGTCGGCGGCGGTGCTGACGCTGCCCGAGCGCGCGGCGTGACAGAAGGCACGCAGTTGCTTGAGCCGGTTTTGTTTGTAATGAAGTTGGGTGGCGGAGGCCATGGGTCCGGGTCGCTCTCTGGTGGTGATGCCATGGCCCGGCGCTAGGCCACGGATTAGGCGGAATTAGTGTGCCATCGCGACATTTCAATGCTCGGGCCGCCAGCCTCAGGGCCTGTCCATCTCCGTCAGGATATTCATGGCAACCCCGCGCTGGGATTCGTCGCCGTCGGCAAGGACGCGATAAAGAAGTTGGCGGGCGCCGGCCTCGTTTTCCAGGTCGCGCAGTTCCGTGACCTGCTCCAGCAAGGCCTCGATGGGGTCGATATCCTCGTCCAGCTCCGATTCGGCCGCCTCGATGGCATCAAGCTCCGCCTCCATTTCTTCCGGCGTCAGGGGGACGAAGCGCTGGCGGTCGAAGGGGTCGCCGCCGTCGATGTCTCGGCCGACCATGATCTCATGGTCCTGGGTTGCCGCCACGGGGCTGGCGTCGCCCGGAGCGCCGTGAGTGCCCGCTCCTGCAGCCGCCGCCGAATGGGCGGTACCCGCCGCGCTCGCGCCGGTCGGGCCGGCGCCCAAGGGCGGCTCCCCGGTCGCGTCTGGCTCCTCCTCCGGTTCCCGCTTCTTGAAGAAGCGCGAAAAGAAGATGCCCGCCTCGAACAGCATCCACATGGGCACCGCGAGCAGGGTCTGGGAGATGACGTCGGGCGGGGTCAGCAGCATGCCGATGACAAAGCAGCCGACGACGACATAAGGCCGTTTGTCGGCCAGGCTGTCCGCCGTGGTCATACCCATGGCCACCAGCAGGATGGTGGCGATGGGGATCTGGAAAGAGATGCCGAAGGCGAAAAAGAGCTTGAGGACAAAGTCCAGGTAGTAGGTGATGTCCGGCATCTGGGCCACGCCTTCGGGTGTCGTGGCGGTGAAGAAGGCGAAGACCAGCGGGAAGACGAGGTAATAGGCGAAGGCCATGCCCAGGTAAAAGAGGACGATGCTGGAGGCCAGCAAGGGCATGGCGAAGCGCTTTTCATGCTGATAAAGGCCCGGGGCCACGAATCCCCAAAGTTGGAACAGCAGATAGGGCATGGCGACGAACATCGCCGATACCAGCGCCAGCTTGAAGGGCGTCATGAAGGGCGATGCCACCTGGGTGGCGATCATGGTCGAGCCCTCGGGCAACTGGGCGCGGATGGGCTCGGCGATGAAGGTGTAGATATCGTTGGCGAAGGGGAACAGGACCACCAGGGCAATCCCGATCGCCATCACCATGCGCAGCAGCCGGTCGCGAAGCTCCACGAGGTGCGACATGAAGGGCTGTTCCGGGCCCGGGTCTTGATGGTAGGCCGGCGCTGTCATCGCGGTCGTTACATCCGAATGAGTGGTTATCTAGAGAGGCGGAGCCGGACAGGCGCTAGTGAGTATCGGGCGCGGCGTCGGGGCTAAGCCGTGGGCAGGGGATTTCAACCGGGGTGATCCAAGGCCCCTGGGGATGGCGCTGGTGCCGGGCCCTAGTTAGGGGAGTCCGGCTTGCTGGGCGGCGCTGGGTTTTGGGGTGGTGAGGGCGCCGGGGCCGACGGCTTGCTGCTGGGCATCTCGATGAGGGTCTCCAGCGGATTCTCCCGCGCCTGCTTGGCCAGGATCTCCTTGAGCTCCTCCGCCTTGAGTTCGCTGTCGATCTCTGCCTTGACCGTCGCGAGGGTCCGCCGCGCCCGCCCCATCCAGAGCCCAGCGGTGCGCGCCAGCTTTGGCAGGCGCTCCGGCCCTACCACCAGGAGGGCGACTACGCCCACTACCACCAATTCCAGAAAGCCGATATCAAACATGATCCCGCCCCGGCCCCCGTGCTAAGTCGGGATTCAGACCTTGTCCCTGCCTTCGACCTTGGCCGCCGGGTCCGGCGTGGCCGTCCCCGTGGAGGAGGCCGTCCCCGTGGGGGAGGGGGGCACCTCCAGTCGTTTGGCCTCCTCTTCTTCCTTGTCCGGGTCGCTCATAGCGGACCTGAAGCCCTTGACCGCGTTACCCAAATCCGAACCTATGCTCTTGAGACGCTTGGTCCCGAAGAGCAGCAGCACGATCACTAGAATGATGAGAAGCTGCCAAATGCTGATGCCACCCAAGCCCATGATGTCCTCCACTGCCGTCCCGAGAGACGGACGTTATTTGCTACCCTGAACCGGCCAGCCTCGGGTAAGGGCACCCAAGTCATTTACCGGTCGCGCCCGCCACCGGGCCTACGCGAAAAGTGGACGTGATCTTACCGCAAGAGCGAGGCGGGATGTAGGGATTGCAGTCAATCCTGCGCGAATCCGCTAAAACAGGCGGCGATGATGGCCCGGATCTCCCGCTCCTTGCGCTCGATGTCCGCCACCAGCGCGAATTGAATCCGCGCCTTGGCGAGATTCTGACCGGGTGCGGAGACGCGAAACCAGCGGTCGCCTTGCAGATGGTCGGTCAGAAAGCGTAGCCCCAGCTCGAAGGGAATCAGCCGGATGGCGGCAAAGAGGAGCGCTACCTCCGCCGGGACCAGCAGTCCTTGGGTCCGGTCCGCATAGGCCCGCAGCAGGGCGAGGCAAGCCTCCAGGTCAAAGCCCACGCGTGCCTCGCTGGCGGATTCCCCCGGCCGGTTACAGCTGGAACGTAGGCAATCGCCGATATCATGCAGGGTCAGACCCGGCTGCACCGTATCCAGATCGATCAAGGCCAGGGCCCGCCGTCCCTCGGCATCGAACAGCAGGTTGTCCAGCTTGGGATCGCCATGGATGACCCTCTCCGGGAGCAGACCCGCCGCCCGCGCCTGCTCCAGCACCCCCACGCCCAGCCGCCGCGCCGCCACGAAGGCCAGTGCCTCCTCCAGCCCTGGCTGGGGCGCCGCGACCGCCTGCTGTGCAACCCGGTCGAAGGGCTCCAGATAGCCCGGCGTGACATGGAAGCCTGGCAGGGTCACCCGCAGGCTCGCGGGGTCGAGGTCCGCCACCGCCCGATGAAAGGCCCCCAGTAGGCGCCCTACCTCCGCCGCTTGGGAGGCGCCCTCGATCCGCTCCAGAGGTTGGCCCGGGATGAAAGTCATCAGGCGCCAGACGGCGCCCTCCTCATCCCGGGTCCAAGTCGCGCCCTCCGCCGTTTGCGCCAGCGCCGGCCACGTCAGATCCAGCCCCTCCTGGCGGGCCAGATGCGCGGCGAGGCGGGACAGGTTAGCCATGATCCCCTCGGGATCGGCAAAGACCTGGCCATTGATGCGTTGTAACACCCAGCGGTCGGTCCCGGCCGTCACCTTAAAACTATCATTGATCAGCCCCCGGCCGAGGGGCTCGATCAGGAGGGGGCCACTGGCCAGGGCAAAGCGCTGGGTGATCCGTGCCGCCGTCTTTGAGAACTCGGTGCCTTTCATGCCGCGGCTGGGTCCGCCAGTGGCCAAAGGGCCTCATCCGCAGGGGAACCTTCGTGGTCCTGGGGGGCCAAGGTCGCGATCAGGCTATCGCCATCCGGGTGGATGGCGGTCAGTTCGACCTGCGGCAATTGGTTGGTAAGGTCTTGCCCCCTGTTGGGGCGGACACGTACGGGCAAATAATGGGGTGTGTAGCCTTGGTGGTCGCCGTCCGGGTCGCTGCCCTGGCGGCCTTCCAGCAGGAGGCTGGTCCGCTGGCCCAGGTAGCGGGCGAAGGTAGCGGCCCT
The DNA here is from genome assembly GCA_049654905.1 of Chromatiaceae bacterium. GTDB lineage: Bacteria > Pseudomonadota > Gammaproteobacteria > Chromatiales > Chromatiaceae > M0108. Next base: position 11,520 of record JBASIS010000068.1, on the reverse strand, counting down.
CATGCGGCATACCAGCTCGTGCATCTCCCGGCTGCGCTCCTTTTTGACCTCGGCGGGGACCTGATCGGGCAGGCTGGCGGCCTTGGTACCGGGGCGGGGGGAGTAAGGGAAAATGTGGACCTGGCCGAAGCCGATGGACGCCGCGAAATCCAGTGTCTGGCGCCATTCGGCCTCGGTTTCACCTGGGAAGCCGGCGATGATGTCGGTGGTGAGGTTGATGTCGGGGACCCGGGCGCGGGCCTCCTGGGCGAGGCGGGCGAATTCATCGGTCCGGCAGCGGCGCGCCATGCGCCGCAGGACGCTGTCGGCGCCGCTTTGCAGGGGCAGGTGCAGGTGGGGCATGAGGCGCGGATTGGCAAAGAGGTCCCAGAGGCCGTCGGGCAGTTCCCAGGGTTCCAGGGAGCCGAGGCGCAGGCGCGGCATGTCTGTCTCCGCGAGGACGGTACCGATCAGGTCGTCCAGGCCTAGCCCCAGGTCGCTGCCCCAGCCACCGAGGTGGACGCCCGCGAGCACGGCCTCGCGCACGCCCGCCGCCGCGGCCTGGTTGATCTCGTCGATCACCTCCGGGATGGGGCGGCTGCGTTCCTCGCCCCGCGCCAGGGTGACGATGCAGAAGGCGCAGCGGTAGCGGCAGCCGTCCTGGACCTTGATGAAGGCACGCTGGCGGCCGCGGGCGAAGAGCGGGTTGGCATCGGCCGCCAGGGCGGTGCGGGGCATGGTGGGCAGGTCGAGTTCGGCGGTGGTGATCGCCACCAGGCGGTCCTTGTCCGCGTTGGGGATCACCAGGTCAATGCCGGCGTCCAGCGCCAGAGCCTGGATCTCCAGGGTAGCGAAGCAGCCGCTGACCACCAACTTGGCGCGGGGGTTAGCGCGCTGGGCGCGGCGCAGGAGCTTGCGGGACTTGCGGACCGCCTCCTGGGTGACGGCGCAGGTGTTGACCACCACAAGGTCGGCCCCCGTTTCGTCGGGGGTGATCTGGTGGCCGAGTTGTTGGAACTGGCGCGCCCAGGTCTCCAGTTCCGCCTCGTTGAGCCGACAGCCCAGGGTCTGGAGGTTGACGCGCATCATCCTGGGGCTGGGCATCAGGCTGGGGATGGCTCTGGAGGGTTCCGGCTCAGTAGGGGCGGCGGGGGACGATGATCCGCACCTGGTCGGCGCCATCCTCGCGCCGCATGGCCCCAACCTCGGCGTCCGCGGGCAGGGGCAGGCGGTGGCTGGAGCGGCCGCTGGAGAAACTGAAGCTGCGCAGGTAGCCCTGGCCATCGCCGAGGGTCTCCTCGCGGGTCTTCTGGGTGGAGGTGTCGCGGGAGAGGCGGAGCGCGCGGCCGTCGATCTGAACCTGGATGTCCTCGGCCTTCAGGCCGTCGAGGGGGATTTCAAGGATGTATCCCTCGGCGGTGACGGTCTGGTTGAAACGCAGGGGGCCTCCGGCGCGGGGGAAGCCGGGCCTGTCGGGACTGGATAGGCTCGGGGGGGCCGGGAAGTCCGGAAGTGCTCCACCCTGACCCGGGGGCAGGGGGCCGTAGCCGTAATAAGGGGGCGCCCAGGCCAGCGCTAAGGCCGGAGCCATCAAGGTCATCCCCGCCAGGAGGCTGCGTGGGTTAAAAGTCTTGGTCATGATGAAAATCCTCGCTTCGATACCCGTTGCCATCGAATTATAGGGCAGGCGCGGGAAAACCGGTGGGGGCACTGTTACGGCCGTGGTATCCAGGTGGGGCGGTTGGCGGTGTCGATCAGGCCCTGTTGGAGCAGCCATAGGCGGGCATCCCCGGCGTCTTCCTCGAACCAGATGCGGGCGCCGCCGAGGCGGAAGCTGTAGCCCCAATCGTCCATATCCCCGCAGAGGCGCTCGCGGCCCACGCCAGGCAGCTCGTCGGCAAGCAGGATTTGGAGATAGCAGACGCCGTTTTCCTCGGCCACCTCGCCGCCGGCATCCGTGTGCAAGGCTAGCCGGCGGGCCGGGTCCATGCAGATCCAGTGGCAGGCCTCATGCAGGGCCGAATGCACCGGGGTGTCGGCCCGGACATAGAGGTAGTCCGCGATCAGGCCGGCCTCCGGCTCTCCCCAGTAGCTGCCGGGGATGGGCGCCCCCGGTGCAATCCAGCCCAGGGTGAGTCCGAAGCGGGCGAGCAGGGCGGGGAGCAGGGTGGGGGACAGGTCGGCGCAGGTCAGCATCTGGGTTGATTCCTGGGGGCCCCTGCGCGGTCCGGTCTCGCTCGCGACGGGCGCTTGTGGTCTAATTTCCGGGTGACGACAGCCTTGCCGTGGGGCGTTTGCCTCTCCTCGGCTCCTCCCTTGCCCCCTTTTCGCCAACCCCCAGGCGCTGGATTTTTATGAGCGAAGGCATCCTCTTTATCGTATCGGCGCCCTCCGGCGCGGGCAAGACCAGTCTGGTCAAGGCCCTGCTGGAACGTGAATCCGCCCTTGGGTTGGCGATTTCCTTCACGACCCGTCCGCCGAGGCCGGGCGAGGTGGATGGCGTTCACTATCATTTTATTGATGAGGGGCGTTTTCTGGCTATGATCACCGCCGGCGCCTTCCTGGAGCACGCCCAGGTCTTCGGCAATCGCTATGGCACCGCGGAGGCTAAGGTGCGCGAGGCCCTGGCCGCGGGCCAGGATTTGCTGCTGGAGATCGACTGGCAAGGGGCGCGCCAAGTGCGCGCGCGTTTCCCCGGCGCCGTTTCCATCTTCATCCTGCCGCCCTCCGCCCCCGTTCTGGCGGAGCGGTTGCGGGGGCGCGGCCAGGATAGCGAGGCGATCATTGCTGGGCGCATGCGCCAGGCGCGTGACGAGATGTCCCATTTTGACGAATACGATTATCTGGTCGTGAATGATGATTTCGATCAGGCTCTTGCCGATCTGGCCTGCCTGGCGCGGGCGGAGCGCTTGCGTCTGGCCCATGGGGCCGGGCTGGCTCCCGGCATGATCGAGGCCCTGCTGGCTGGCTGAAGGCGGGGCCGCGCCTTCCGGGTCGGGTGCGGTAAATTAGGAAAGAAATCATGCGGCCCTTCGCCTTCCGGGCGGGGTTTTGGTAATCTGGCCGACCTACGATATAAATGGAGCAACAAGACTCATGGCGCGAATTACTGTCGAGGACTGCCTCGATCATGTGGACAACCGGTTTGATCTGGTCATTTTTGCCACCAAACGGGCCCGACAACTGGCCAATGGCGTCGAACCCCTGATCCCCTGGGCGAATGATAAACCCACGGTGGTGGCCCTGCGGGAGATCGCCGAGGGCGTCCTGACCCAGGAGACGGTCGCCGCCGTGGAGGTGGAACGTGAGCAGCGTCGTGCCGAGCGGACCCTGGAGATGCAGATCGCCGAGGAGCTGGCAGCCGAGCTGGGGACCGAGGAGCACTCCTGAGACGCCGGCGAGTCAGGTATCGGATTTCGGGTGCCACGCCAGCCGTCCCCGCCAGCCGCTCGGGTCCAGGTCCCATGACTCAGGTGCTTGAATCGCCCGTAGCCAACCCGCCCGCCGAGCCGCCCGACAGGGCGCGCTTCCAGATCGGCGACCTCTGTGTCTATCTGGAGTCCTACCTGAACGCGGAGCAAATCCGCGAGGTTTATCGCGCCTTCCAGTTCGGGGCCGAGGCCCATGCCGGCCAGACGCGCAAGTCTGGCGAGCCCTACATCCAGCACCCCATCGCCGTGGCGCGCATCCTGGCCGAGATGCGTATGGATCACAAATGCCTGATGGCGGCCATTCTCCATGACGTGATCGAGGACACGGGCCACTCCAAGGAGACAGTGGCGGCTCTTTTCGATGAGGAGATTGCCGAACTGGTGGATGGCGTCAGCAAGCTGACGCGTCTCGATTTCCGTTCCAAGGCCGAGGCTCAGGCGGCGAATCTGCAGAAGATGCTGTTGGCGATGACCAAGGACATCCGGGTCATTCTTATCAAGCTCGCCGACCGGCTCCATAACATGCGCACCCTGGGGATCATGGCCCCGGAGAAGCGCCGCCGCATCTCGCGCGAGACCCTGGAGATCTATGCGCCCATTGCCAATCGCCTGGGTATTCGCAAGATCTCCCTGGAACTGGAGGAACTGGGCTTCGCGCATTGCTGGCCCTGGCGCCGCCTGCTGCTGCAGCGGGCGGTCGTCCGCGCCCGGGGGGCACGCAAGGAACTGGTGGGGGATGTCGAGAAGGCCTTGCGTGAACGCCTGGAGCAGGAGGGTATCCAGGGCGAGGTGGTGGGCCGCCAGAAACACCTTTACGGTATTTACGGCAAGATGCGTGACAAGCAGCGCCCCTTCGAGGAGGTGGTGGATGTCTTTGGCTTTCGTGTCGTCGTTGATCGGATCGATACCTGCTATCGCGTCCTGGGTGTGGTGCACAACCTCTACAAGCCTAAGCCCGGTCGCTTCAAGGACTATATCGCCATCCCCAAGAATAATGGCTATCAGTCCCTGCATACCCAGCTGTTCGGCCCCCAGGGCATCCCCATCGAAATCCAGATTCGCACCCTGGACATGCAGCGCCTCGCCGAGAGTGGCATCGCGGCGCACTGGATGTATAAATCCGGCGCCAAACGTGGTAGCCCGCAGAACCTTGCGGAGGATTGGCTGGGGAACCTGCTGGAGATGCAGCGCGGATCGGGCGACTCGGTTGAGTTTCTGGAGCACGTCAAGGTCGATCTCTTCCCGGACGAGGTCTACGTCTTTACCCCGCGTGGGGACATCCAGGTGCTGCCTGCCGGGGCCACGGTGGTGGATTTTGCCTATGCCATTCATTCCGGTCTGGGTAACCGCTGCGTGGCGGCGCGGATCGATCGGCGCATGGCCCCCCTGCGCACCGCCTTGCGCAGCGGGCAGACGGTGGAGATCATCACGGCGCCCCGGGCCATGCCCAACGCTGGCTGGCTGAATTTCGTGGTGACGGGCAAGGCCCGCGCCAACATCCGTGGCTATCTGAAGAATTTGCAGCGCCGGGAGGCCGAGGTCTTGGGCCGGCGCCTGCTGAACGCTGAGCTGGCGGGGCAGGGACTGGACCTGGATCGGTTGCCGGAGGGCCGCCTGGCGGCCTATCTGACGCGGGCCAAGCTGCCGGATTTGTCTGCCCTGCTGGTGGAGGTGGGATTGGGCAATCGGCTGCCGATCCTGGTGGCGCGGCGTCTCATGGGCGAGGAGGTGGCCGAGGCGCAGCTCGAGGCCGAGCCCAGTCAGGCGCGCCGGCTGGCCATCAAGGGCACCGAGGGCATGGTGGTCAATTATGCGCGCTGCTGTCGGCCCATTCCGGGCGATCCCATCTCCGGACTCTTCAGCCCTGGCAAGGGCATCGCGGTGCATCGCCAAGGTTGTCGGAACCTCGGCGATTTTCAACAACATAAGGATCAGTGGCTTGACCTGGACTGGTCCAGTCAACCGGCGGGGGATTTCAATACCGAGATCCGGGTCGATGTTGGCAACCAGCGCGGGGTTCTGGCCAGTCTGGCCGCCGCCATCGCCGAACTGGGTTCGAACATCGAGAATGTCCAGTCCCGGGAAAAGGATGGCCACAACATCAGTTTGGATTTTCTGCTCTCGGTCCGTGATCGCCCCCATCTGGCCCGCATCATGCGGCGCCTGCGGCAGGTGCCACGGGTGATGCGCATCCAGCGCGTGTCGCGTTGAGCCTGGCGCGCCCGCTTGAAATGGCGGGCCTTGCCCGCAACCTTGACGAATTCGCGGCAAGCCTCGTCCTTCTACTCATCCGGAATTCGCCATGACTCAAGCCCTGCCCTCCACCGCCGTCCTGACCCCCGAGGAACGCCTGTCCATCACCCGGCACATCATGGCCCTCTTCGGCGACTGGGGGCTGGGGCCGAGCGATATCCTGGCCCTGCTGGCCCTGCCGGCAACGGTCAAGACCCGTCATGTGTCGCGCTTCCTTGATCAGGAGCCCTTCCCGGACGATGCCACGGTCAACCGCCGTCTGGGTTATCTGACGCGGATCGAGCAGGCCCTGGGCACCTATTTCCCCCGCAACCCGGAGATGCGCTCCCTCTGGGTCAAGCGGGGCAATCGGCGTTTTGGCAGCCGTCCCCCCCTGGCCGTGATGATCGAGGACGGGGAGGGCGGTCTGGTGGCCGTGCTCGCCCATCTGGACTGTACCTTCGCCTGGGATGAAACCGGCTCCAAGACTGAATATGCCGAGCGCAAGGTGACCGCCACGGAGGCGCTCGCCTCATGAAGCAGGAGCCGGGCGCGCCTCACGCGCTTACCCGGGCGCGGGGCCGCATCCTTCCTGATACCATAGCCCCGAATTAAATGCCGAGGGCCGCGTCTACCATGCCCCATCTCCGTCTCCTTGCCCCGCCTTTGCCGGCTTTGGGCCTGCTTCTGGCCCCTTTGGTCCTTGCCAGTCAAATCGATGGGCTGGATCTGAGTGTCCACGAGTCCGATCTGGCTCCCGACGTTACCCTCCATGAGCACCAGAACCGGACCGTTCAGGAGTACCGCATCAATGGCCGCCTCTATAAGGTCAGGATTACCCCGAGCGTGGGTCCGTCCTATTACCTGATGGACCAGGATGGATCGGGCGATATGTCCTGGAACCGTGGCTCCGGGCCCGCCACGACCCAGGTGCCCCAGTGGGTCCTGATGAGCTGGTAACCCCCCTTTCGGACAGGAGAATCTTAATGAGACAAGCAGCCAAGTGGGTGACCGGCATTCTGCTCGCCGGTGCCCTGTGCCAGGCCGTGGCGGCGGGCACCCTGGAGAACGTCAAGGCCCGTGGCAAGGTCAAGTGCGGCGTCAATGGCGAGGCCCCGGGGCTGTCCTTCAAGGACGCCAGCGGGCATTGGAGTGGTATCGACGTGGATTTCTGCCGCGCCGTGGCGGCGGCGACCCTGGGTGCCAAGGACAAGGTGGAGTTCGTGCCGCTGACCGTGGCCGATGCCTTGGGCGCCCTGGCCAAGGGGCAGGTCGATCTGGTCTCGCGCAACCTGAGTTGGAACCTGGAGCGTGACTCCGCCGAGGGCGTGACCTTTGTGGGCGCGCTCCTCTTCGACGGCCAGGGTTTCATGACCCGGCGCGACACGGGCATCCTCAGCGCCCTGGAGCTGGATGGCAAGTCGGTCTGTGCCCTGACCGGTTCCACCAGCGCCGATCATGCCCGCCGTTATTTCGACCGGCATCGCATGGCGCTCGATCTGCGGCTCTTTCCCGATATGAAGGCCGCGCGCAAGGCCTATCTGGCGGGCGAGTGTCAGGTCCTGACCAGCGATTACACCCAACTCCACGGGCTGCGCGTGGCCATGGACACGGGGCGTGACCACCGGGTCCTGCCCGAGATTATTTCCAAGGAGCCCCTGAGCCCCGCCGTGCGCGAGGGTGATAGCCGCTGGTTCGATATCGTGCGCTGGACCCTCTTTATCATGATCGATGCCGAGGAACTGGGCATCGACTCCCGCAATGTGAAGCGGGCCCAGGAGGATGCCAAGGTCGGGGATACGCGTTTGCTGCTGGATGTGGAGGGTAAGGTCGCCAAGGCCCTGGGCCTGGACAAGGACTGGGTTATCCGCGTCATCAGTCAGGTCGGCAATTATGGCGAGATCTATGAGCGCAACCTGGGAGCCCAGTCGCCGCTTATGATCAAGCGCGGCTATAACGCCCTCTGGAACGATGGCGGCTTGCTCTACGCGCCGCCACCCCGTTAAGGCCCCTGCCTCCCGGCTCTCAATCCAATCTGGAAAACTGCCTATCATGCCCCTGATCAAGCCCTTCGCCGGACTGCGCCCGGCCCCAGGTCGCGCGGCGGAGGTGGCCGCGCCCCCTTACGATGTGATGAGTGCCGACGAGGCGCGCGCCATGGTGGCGGGGCGGCCCTGGAGCTTTCTCCATATTTCCCGCCCCGAGGTGGATCTGCCCCCGGATACGGACCCCTATGCCCCGGAGGTCTATGCCAAGGCCCGGGAAAACCTGGAGCGCATGCTGGTGGAGGGCGTGCTGGAGCGGGACCCGACCCCCTGTTATTACGTCTATCGCCTGACCATGGGCGAGCATGTCCAGACGGGCCTGGTCACCGCCGCCTCGGTGGCGGCCTATGACGCGGATCGCATCAAGAAGCACGAATTCACCCGGCCAGTGAAGGAAGACGACCGGGTGCGGCAGATCGATTCCCTGGATGCCCAGACGGGGCCCGTCTTTCTGGTCTATCGCGCCACCCCGAGCATCGACGACTTGCTGGTCGCCGTCAGCAGGCAGACCCCGGCGGTCGACATCCGCGCCGCGGGCCAGGTCCGTCACGAGATTTGGGTGGTGGCCGACGAGGGTCTCATCCGGCTGCTGTCGGCGGCCTTCGAGGCCTTGCCCGCCCTCTATGTGGCCGACGGTCATCACCGTTCCGCCGCCGCCTCCCGAGTGGCGGCGGCGCGCAAGGCCGCCCATGCGGGGCATGGCGACAAGGAGGCCTACAATTATTTCCTGGCCGTCGTCTTCCCGCACAACCAGATGCGGATCATGGACTACAACCGGCTCGTCAAGGACCTGCACGGCCTGGACAGGGAGGATTTCCTGAGTCGGGTGGCGGTGCCCTTTTGCGTCGAGCCGAGCGCCACGCCGGTCAAGCCCACCAGGACGGCCGAGTTTGGCATGTACCTGGATGGCGCCTGGTATCGGCTGACCCTGGACGAGGGGCGCATCCCCTGGGATGACCCCGTGGGCCGGCTTGACGTCAGTCTGCTCCAGGACAATCTGATCGAGCCCATTCTCGGCATCATCGATCCCCGGCGGGATGAGCGCATCAACTTCGTCGGCGGTATCCGTGGCTTGGAGGGCCTGGCCCGGCCCGTGGACGAGGGCCACTATCGGGTGGCCTTCTCGCTGTTCCCCACGCGCATGACGGAACTTATGGCCGTCGCCGACGCCGGGGAGGTGATGCCGCCCAAATCCACCTGGTTCGAGCCCAAGCTGGCGGACGGGCTGGTGAGCCATGTGCTTGATTGAGCGGCGGTGGGCCCTGGGTTGCGCCAGGAAGACCCGCGCCCTGGGCCCCATCAGGCATTAGCCCCGCGCGCCCCGCCGCCGGGGGGCCGGCCAGGTCCCCCCTCCATGGCCTAGGCTGATTCCCATGGTTACACCGGTTTACAATCTCCCCGAGGACCCCGCGGACGACGCGGCGGCCGTCGAGCACTGGCTCGCGGCGCTGCCGGAACAATACGGCGAGGGGGATCGCGCCCGCCTCCGCGATGCCTGCGCCCTCTTGCTGGGCTGCCGGGGCCGCCAGACCCTGGAGACGGGGGAGACCCAGATCCGCTATCGCCTGGCCACCGCCGATATCCTGGCGGGGATGCGCCAGGATGCCGATACCCTGATCGCCGCCCTCCTCAACGGCTGCCTGGAAGCGGGCGACATGACCGAGGTGGGTCTGTCCCAGCGCTTCGGACCCGGCATTGGCCGCATGGTGGGAGATCTGCGCCGCATCGGCCAACTCGCCAATGTCGAGGCGGTCATTGCCGCCAAGGAGCAGGACCGGCACGAGGAAAATCTGCGCCGCCTGCTGCTCGGCATCGCCGAGGACGTGCGTGTCGTCCTGGTGGTGCTGGCGGAACGCCTGCATCTCATGAGGAGCATCAAGGATCTGGATGAGGCGCGGCGGCGCAAGCTGGCCACCGATACCCGGCGGGTCCATGCCCCCCTCGCCAACCGGTTGGGCGTCTGGCAGGTCAAGTGGGAGCTGGAGGATCTGGCGCTACGCTACCTGGAACCCGAGGCCTACCGGCGCATCGCCAAACTCCTGGGCGACAAGCGCGTGGAGCGCGAGGCCTACATCGCCCATGTCATCGCCCTGCTCAGGTCGAAGTTCGGCGAGGCCGGGGTGCGTGCCGACATCACCGGACGACCCAAGCATATCCATAGTATCTGGCGCAAGATGCAGCGCAAGGGCGTGGACATAGAGCAGATCTTCGATCTGCGCGCGGTGCGGATCCTGGTCGACAGCATTGCGGATTGCTATGCCGCCCTGGGCCTGGTCCATGGCCTTTGGCGGCATATCCCCAAGGAGTTCGACGACTACATCGCCACCCCCAAGGGCAACATGTATCAATCCCTGCACACGGCGGTGGTGGGGCCCGGTGACAAGTCCCTGGAGGTGCAGATCCGCACCTGGGACATGCATCGTCACGCCGAGCTGGGCGTAGCCGCCCATTGGGCCTACAAGGAGAGCAAGGGCGCGGATGCCGCCTTCCAGAACCGCCTGGTCTGGATGCGTCAATGGATGGAACTGCTGAACGAGGGCGAGGACGACGGAGATTTTCTTGAACGCTTCAAGACGGAGTTCGAGCCCGCCCAGGTCTATGTGCTCACGCCCCAATCCAAGGTCATCGATCTGCCCCGCGGCGCCACGCCCCTGGATTTTGCCTATGCCATCCATTCCGAGATCGGTAATCGCTGCCGGGGCGCCAAGATTGATGGTCGTATCGTCCCTCTCAACCAGACCCTGCGCAGCGGTCAGACGGTCGAGATCATCACCCAAAAGAACGCCACCCCCAGCCGCGACTGGCTCAGCATTCATCAGGGCTATCTCAGGACCGCGCGGGCGCGCAACCGGGTGCGCCTCTGGTTCAAGCAGCAGGATTACGACCGCTATGTCGCGGAGGGTCGCGCCCTGCTGGAAAAGGAGTTGGCCCGTCTCGGCGTCGAGACCCGGCTGCAGCTCGACCCTATTGCCCAAAAGTGCAATTTCCACAAGGGGGATGACTTGCTCGCCGCCCTCGGGCGCGGCGACCTCCCGCCCGGCCAGATCGCCCGGCAGTTGGGGGAGCTGGCGGGTCCGGTGGATAAGGGGCGCGATGAGCTGGAGCTGGAGGACCTGGTCACCCAGCGGCGCGACCGGCGGCGCAAGAAGCCCCTGCGCCCCGGCCGGGGACGCCAGGAGGTGGTGGCCGAAGGTATCGACGACCTTATGACCCACATGGGCCATTGCTGCAAGCCGGTACCAGGGGATGCCATTGTCGGCTATATCACCCGTGGCCGGGGCCTCACCGTCCACCGCCGGGATTGCGACAACCTGCGCCAACTTGCCGCCGCCGAGCCGGCCCGGCTGATGGAAGTGGCCTGGGCCGAGGCCAGTCCCGAGGACGCCTATCCCGTGGATCTCATTATCGTCGCCGCCGACCGCAAGGGCCTGTTGCGCGATATCTCCGCCGTCTTCTCCGAGGCCGACCTCACCCTGCTGGGTGTCAATACCAGCACGGACCGCACCAGCGATCGGGCCACCATGCGCTTTACCGCCGAGGTCAGGGACATGGACCAACTCGAAACCCTCCAGTCCCGGTTGCGCCAAATCCCGGATGTCATCGCGGTGAGACGGCCCCGCTGAGACTTGGGGTGCTACGACGATCCCGGTCGCGCCCGGCCTTGCCGCTGGTCGCGCCCCGATGCCGGCGCGAGGCCGGCACCCGCTGCCAAACCGCCGCGCGCCTGGGGCTTGCCAGGTCGCAGGGCTGGCCAAGGTTCGCGGCGTTCAGGGTCATGCCGGTTCTATGTCATCTCATCCCGCGAGTCCAGGCCCCACGGGGCACTGGGAGGC
>JBASIS010000067.1:0-3321 GCA_049654905.1 Chromatiaceae bacterium | reverse complement strand
GCGCGCAAGTATTTCTGCGTCTCCACCGACAAGGCGGCTAATCCGGCCAACATGATGGGCGCCAGCAAGCGCATCATGGAGATGTTTCTGATGCGCGCCAGCCTGGAACAGCCCGTTTCCACGGCGCGCTTCGCCAATGTGGCCTTTTCCGATGGCTCCCTGCTGCACGGCTTCAACCAGCGCTTCGCCAAGCGTCAGCCCTTTTCCGCGCCCAACGATGTTGGGCGCCACCCGCATCGCGGATTTTCTGCTTGCGACCCTTTTCATCTCCTGGGTCCTGCCCCTGTGGCTCATCGTCTTTCCTCTCCTGCGCTTCACCGGCGAGGGCGAGGTCTTTTACCGCCAGCCACGGGTGGGCAAGGATGGCCACCCCTTTGACCTGCTCAAATTTGCGACCATGCTCAAGAACAGTCCCAACCTGGGTACCGGCGAGTTGACCCTCCACGCTGACCCCCGGGTGCTGCCGGTGGGACGCTGGCTGCGCAAGAGCAAGATCAACGAATTGCCGCAATTGATCACTGGCGGTGGTTCAAAGGCTTGCCGACACCGCCGGCGGCGTTGGCGGCTTATGTCTGAGGTTTCCCCTGTTCCGCGGTAACCTCGATCCGCAGCTCGGACTATGCGGAATTGCCCTGGGTGATCCTGCCTGATGGCTGACTTGCCACAACTCCAACGGTCGTCCATCCCGTCCCGCCGGACGGGGGCATCCTTACCCAAGAACCTGGCTGTGGCCAGGTTTTTTGCGTTTTGGGGCTGAGGATGTCATGCCGCCCAGCGCGGGCGGCGCTCTGTTACCTGCCGCCACCGCAAACTCGAAAAGGTCCCAATTACCCAACGAACCCCTTAGGGCGGCCCGTTGCCGTTGTATTCTTGCTCCACCTTCAACATGACAGGCTAATTGGCCATGAACTGGATCACCCTGCTCCACCGCGCTGGCCTCATGCTCCTCGTCCTGCTCGGCGTGGCGGGCTACCTGCTGATCATTGCCAACGTCCGTGCCAACCAAACCCAGGCCCGCGTTCAGGAGTTGCTCCGCTTGGGGGCGCCGGGAGGGTTAGTCTGGGGGCCCTCCTTGGTTTGTGCAGGCGCGCCTGGGCGAGGGCTTCAGTGACCTCGACCGCTCTTTCGCCGCGGGTGGAATTAGCACCCGTAAATACGGAACCCTCGGCATGGGGGCCGTTGCCCCCAGTGCCCGGATAGATGTCGCGATTCTGAAGCGAATCTTCGGGCGTTCGCGGCCGGCATTTGGTGGCCTAGCTTGCCAAGGTCCCGGGTGTCTGCGTGAGCCTTTTCGCGCTCGGTTAATACTTAATCCGAGGGAGTTCCTTGGCAACCCCGTCCAGTCTGTCGGCTTGCGCGCGGGCGAAGGTCGCAATGTTGCCAACGAGTGCGCGTTCCTCTGCCGTATAGCCCGGCCAGGCTGCCAGGTTGGGCAGCGCCTTGGTCATCCGCAACATTTCACGCGCCACGAGACGGCGTTGCAGGCCGCTCGTATCGGCCAGGTCCGCCCAGGCGCAGGCCCGGACTTGGGTGATGTCGAACTCATCGCCGATGGCCATGGCGAGATCATGATCAACCCCGGGATAAACGCAGACCGCGACCAGGTCGTAGGCGGGGGCCAGGCGGATGCCGCCGGGCTCGACAAAGAAGGAGATGTTCTTACCGTGCGCATCGCTGTTGCCGATCAGGTATTGCGCGAGCATCCAGCGCAGTAGGCCTAAACGCAGGGCCGCACCCGATAAGGCCTGCGCCGTGATGGAGAACAGGCGCTCGCTGTTGACGCCATCGCGGATATGGGCCACGTCCCGACCGCTGCCGAAGTTGCGTTCGTACTTGTCGCTCACGCCAAGATCAAGGGCTTGGCAGGCATCAATCACGTGCAGGCGTTCGACGTGATCATCACGGTGACGCCGGTCGAAGCGTTCGACGAGCAGGACCGGATCAGGCACGCGCAGTAGGTCCACCTCAAGGGCGGGCAGCCCCAGATGGGCGGCCAGTCTCAGACAGAAATGCTCATTGGCGACCAGGTGCGGGAGATGGGGGCTGAGCGGCTGGGGCTTGAGGATGTGGGTCGATGCCAGGCGACCTTCGACCAGATACAGGTTGCCGTCCCGCCGGTAGACTGCCAGTTTGTCCTGGTAGCCGGCGATGGACATGCGGACACGCCCATCCCAGACCGTGAAGGGTTCATGGGCGCGGTTGCGGATGCGCGCGGACAGTTCAGCAAAGGTGATCTGCCGGAGGTTGGCGGGTATCTGCTCAGGTCGCGTCCCCTCCGGTTAGCAGGCTGAGGGCGCCGGTGCTTTCGCGGCCCAGGGCGCGTAATAAGCCATAGAGGTTGGTCTTGCCGAGGCGATGGGTCGCGACGACATCCTCGAGTGCCCTGCCTTCAGGCAAGAGGTTCTCGAAGAAGCGGCGTACGCTGAGGGAGTGGTGCTGGGCGTTGGTCTCGGCCGATTGTTGATAGGGCAAGGCGGGCGACAGGGGAAAGCTGCTCCCGGAGGCGGTCCAATCAGGGTTGTAAGTGAAGGCGAACAAGCCGGACTGGTCGTCGTAGCTAAGGGTGCCCATGGGTCGTTCGCCGACCCAGGCCGCGAGGCGATGCGCGGTCATGCCTCATGCCCCAAACGCTGGAGCGTTTCTGGCAGGTCCGCGCGGGGGACAGCCAGCAGCGCGAGGCCTAACTGCTGGGCGATGTGCAGGGCCTTGTCGAGGCCAATACTGCGGGGCTTGCCGGTCTCCAGCGCTGAGAGCAAGGCCACGGACACGCCGCACAGGGCGGCGGCATCGTCGATGCGGAGTCCCAACTGGGTGCGGATGCCGCGGACGAAGGCGCCGAATTCGGCCTGGGTCGCGATGGTTGGCCGGCTGGGCAGGGGTATGGGGGTAATGGTGCGCGCCATATTTTCTCCTTGGCGAGAAAGTATTGGCGGTCAGGCCCGGATTGTCAATAATTTATCTAAAATGAGAAACGTCCGTGCCTTGGCCGACACGGGTGCCGAGCACGCAACAGGTAATGGCCAACCCGGCCAGCCCTAATATCCCTCATGCCAGGGTGAGATTCAACGCGGGGGCAATTCCGGCAGAGCATTGTTCTGGCCTTCAGGACCTTGCGGGAATTCTGGACGCGACACCCATTGGCGGAAATGCCCTTGCGTGGCTGGTAAAGTGGACGCCGAAAATCGGACAGTAGTTTAAGAGACTGTCTAGGAACTAATTTATCCCATAAATTTAACTGACTGCTAATTTATAGGGCGTTTGATTATTGCAAATTTGCCGCAGCAGTAATCGGCCAGAGGCGCAATAAACCTGTGCCGCGCT
>JBASIS010000066.1:0-7505 GCA_049654905.1 Chromatiaceae bacterium | reverse complement strand
GCCCTGAGCCTCAACAACCTGGCCACCTACCTGGACAAGACCGGCGACCCTGCCGATCTGACGGCAGCCCGCCTACTCTATGAGCGCGCCCTGGCGATCCGGGAACAGGCTCTGGGGCCGATGCATCCGGACACGGCCACGAGTCTCAATAACCTGGCCTTCTGTCTGCGTGAGATTGGCGATTCCGCCGATCGGGCGGCAGCCCGCCCCCTTTTGGATCGCGCCTTGGCAATCCGGGAACAGACCTTGGGACCAATGCACCCAGACACGGCCATGAGCCTCAACAATCTTGCCTTCTACCTTGAAGGAACCAACGATCCCTCTGACCGGGCGGCGGCCCGTCCGCTCTACGAGCGCGCCTTGGCAACCTGGGATCAGATCTTAGGGCCGACGCATCCGGACACAGTGACGTGCCTCAACAATCTGCTCGTCTACTTGGCCTCGTCCGACGATCCCGCAGACCTGGCAGCCGCCCGCCCCCTCTTCGAGCGCGCCCGAACCATAGCTTCTTCAACCACATCAACCACAGCAATGGAGGACAAACCCATGCGCCTGACCGAAACCCTGCAACAATGGCTGACCAACCAGGAATGGGAAGATCAACCCGCTATCAACGAGGAAGAGCAAACCAGCTCGACGAGCTTTGGTATGACCGTTGAAGACGTCCACCTGGCCTGCTTTTTCGATATCTCGGAAAAGGGCCAACTGTTTAAGCTCTACATGTACTGCAACAGTGTGAAAGTCCCGGAACAACGCCTGGAGGAGATGCAACAGTTCGTTTGCCAGTTCGGTAAGTCGTTTTATGTGGGGCAACTGCAACTCAACGCGGAAACCCGGGTGATGCGTTATTACAACGCCATCGACGTGGAGGATGCCGCGTTCGAACCCCAGCATATTACCAATATCATCAATGGCGGCATTAGCGCACTCCAGGCGACTCTGCCGAAATACCTGGCCATTTGCTTTGCGGGCAAGACGGCGGCGGAGGTCCTTGCCGAAGACTCGTCACGGGAGTGACAGCGAATCTGCCCAGCTCTGACGGGTAGGGCGGGCGCAGGATTGAAGGTCGGATGGCAATAATAACTGCTGGAGGGAACGTCAATGGGGGCATTAACCGATGTCGTCAGGGCCTGGGCGCGGGAGAGTATTCCCAGTGCTGAGATCAGCACCCAGCATGACGGCGACCGCGCCACGCTGAACTATAACGCCACGGGTGACCACGACCAGTTCAGTTACCGCGCCTTTTTCGAGATTACCGAATCCAAGTACCTCATCCAGTTTTTCCTCTACGCCCCTATCAAGGTCCCTATGGCGCGGCGCCAGCCGGTTGCCGAGGCGATCGTGCGCTTCAATCACAATTTCCTGCTGGGTTACCTGGATCTGGATATGGAAGACGGGGGGATCCGCTATTACGCCGCCATGATGTTCAAGGATGGAGCCCTCGCGCCCCCCATGCTCGAACACTTACAGGTTGCCGGCGTCAGTTCGCTGGATCAGGCCCTCCCGGCCCTGATGGCGGTGGCCTTCGGCACCCTGGACCCTGCCGAGGCCCTGGATCAGTCCTCGCCGGGGGAACTGACCTTACCCGCTCCCGACCTGGGTCCGGCCCCACCCTGGGAGCGCCTTACCGGCGCCGATGTCCTGCAACAGTGGGCCTACGAGCTGATGGCCGCCCGGGTGGCCAAGGATGCCGAGGAGTGGCGCCTGGCCGGTCAGGGGGTCGTTTTGCTGGCGGAGGACTTCGCCTGCTGTCTCGCCGCCCTGCGCCGCGTGGCCGCCGAGGCGGGATACCGCCTGGTCATGATCGAGGCCGACGACGTGATGGACATGCCCGCCCCCTCCCTCTTCGCCCCCCTGGCACCAGTGCTGCTCTACCTGGCCCCGGGCCGCTGGAGTCGGCCCAGGCAGGGGGACGAAACCCCGGAATGGAATGCGGAGGTAGAGGGCTTCCAGCGGAAACTGGCCCAATGGGTGCGCAGCTTCGACCTGGCCAAGCCCGTCGTTTATGTTACCTCGGCCAGGCAGCCCGGCAAGATGGCAGACGTCCTCGACGGTCCCGGCCGCTTCGACCGCTGTCTGGTATTGCCGCCACCCAGCCTAGAGGCCCTGGGCGAGAACTTTCTCGACGACCTCGGCCGGGCCCGCTGCGCCCCGTCCCTGCTCGAGGCCCCGGGCAAGTTGGGCAAGATCGTCTATGATCAACGCGACTACCAAGCCTGGCGCAGTCGGGCCCTGCTCTTTCTGCAACGGCTCCATCGCCGCACCGGGCAGCCACTCAGATTCCTTGACCTGATGTACATCGAGACGCACGGCTTCGTTGAGGAGGGGGCTTGCCGGACCCAGAACGCCCCCCTGGAGCACCAGCGCGTCGCGACGCATGAAGCCGGCCACGCCGCCGTGGCTATCCTTGATTCCGGGGGGCGAAACATCCCCGACTATTGCTCTATCGTGCCCGGTGTTCACTTCAAAGGGGTTGTGCACGAGTCGGTGGCTTATCATCAATCCCTGGGCGACCGGCGCACTTTCATGGATCTCCGTCACGATATACGTATCTCCCTGGGCGGACGCATTGCCGAGGAGATGGTGTTCGGTCCGGAACAGGTATCCAGCGGTGCCGCCAGCGATTTGGAAAATTGCTACAACAATGCCAGCACGGCCTTCTTCTACTATGGCTATGCACCCGATATGGGCGCCCCCGGCGCCTCCGCCAGCAATCTCTGCATCCTGGTCGGTACCCCGTCGCCCAGCGAGTTTGCCCACAACGAGAAACTGGTCCGGCGCTTCCTCGCTAGCGAATATGCCGCCACGATGATGTTGCTCAAGGAGAACCGTGCCTTGTTCAACGCCATCGCGGACCGGCTGATGCGCAACCAGATCCTCGACCAGACGGAATTGCAGGCCCTCTGTACCGACAAGGGGATCGTGACGGCGGTGCCCGCCAGCAAAACCGAAGCCGGCCAGCCATGAAGACCCCTAACCAGCTCCAGCCCCTGCTGGATGACCTGGCCGCCATCCCCGTGGTGGTTGGCGTGTCGGGTCACTGCGACCTCGTCAGCGAGGATCTAGCGGTCATACGCCGACGGGTGCGCCAGGAACTCATGCAACTGGCCAGCGTTGCCAAACACAGCCCCCGCCTGCTGTTGACGGCCCTGGCGATGGGGGCCGATCAACTCGTAGCACAGGAAGCCCTGGCCCTGGGCTGGTCAGTCATCGCCGTACTCCCCATGCCATTGGCGGATTTCGAAGCGGATTTTGCCGGACCCGAGGAACTGGGCGAGTTACGCCGCTTGTTGGCGCGGTGCCGTGCCTGTTATGAAATCCCCTGGGCCGCGCGTCTGGACCCGGACATCACGGCCCGGCGCGAGCAGCAATACCGCGACCAGGGGGTGTTTGTTGCCCGCCAGTCACAGGTGATCCTGGCCCTCTGGGACGGTAGCCCGCGGCAGCCGGGCGCCTGCGGGACGGCGCTTGTGGTTGATCTGTGCCGTCAGGGTACCCCCTCAGACGACGGGGAGATTCTCAGCCAGCCGGAGACCAGCGGCCTGATCCATATCCCGGTACGCCGCCAGAAGGACCGTGGGCACGTACCCCACCAAACCCTAGGCGCACGGACCGATACCAGCCATGTCGTGGTCTTCACGGCGATCGACACCCTCAACCGGGCCACCCAGCATTTCTACCACAAACAGCGGGCAAGCATTGACCAGAGCCTTGACTGGCTCCTGCCCGCGGACAAGCGGTACGCTCTGAAAAGGGGGGGGACCTATCTCGCCCAGCGTTATGCGGAACTCGACGTCCTCTCAACGGCCTACCAGCGTCGCCGTAAGCAGGTCATCCAGGTGGCTTCCGGCAGTACGATCTTGGCCGGTTTCACCCTGGCCACCTACTACGTTTTTCTCACCCTGCCCTGGTTCATCGCTTATGCACTGGCCATTTGCCTGGCCTACCTGCTCTATTTCCTGTTGTTTCGAATGCCGCTCTTCCAGATCGAGGATCACTACCTCGAGTATCGGGCCCTGACCGAGGCGATCCGGGTTCAGTTCTTTTGGCGTTTGTCCGGGTTGACCGCCCCAGTTGCCGGGCATTACCTGCAACTGGTGCAGTCCAACGTCGGCTGGATCCGCGAGGCGATGATCAATCTCCATTTTGCCAGTAACTTGTTGGAGCCGGAACCAGTCATCCGGTTCGCATGGGTGCGGGAACATTGGGTTGAGGACCAGGAGGCCTACTTCCTCGGCCGCGAATCCCCCCCCAAGCCGGGAAAGGCCACCCTGAGGCGCCTGACGCAGAATCGGTTTGAGCGCGCCGCGCTAATCTCGTTCTTCATCGGGGTTGGTCTGGTGGGCCTGGAGGCGGGGGCTAATTTCATGCCTGCCCTCGCCGGGTTCATGAACACCGCCATCTCCTTTTCCGCGAGCTTTTTTCTGGTCGCCGCCATCCTCAAGGGCTATGCCACCACCATGGGTTATGAGGAGGAAGCCGCCAGTTTCGAGCAGGCGGGCGGCATCTTCCGCAACGCCCGGGTCTTTCTCGACCACACCGCACCGGCGGATGTGACCAGGAGCCGGTCCTGCGTGCTGGCCTTGGGAAAATATGCCCTGGCTGAAAACGCCCAGTGGCTATTGCTACACCGGCGCAATGCCTTCCATATCCAGAATTAAGGTATGAGGCCATGGCTGAGGTATTCACCCTCTTGGTCGCAGGACACCGCGCCCCCCCGCGACTGCCGGCAGCGGCACAACCCCTTTTCCAGCGCCTGGCTGACGTTGTCACGACCCTCACCCGCGTGTTGGGAGAGCGCAAACGCCTGCGTTTGTTGACGGGTACAACCGCGGGGACCGACCAAGCCGCCGCCGATCTGGCCTGGGCACAGCAAATCCCCTTACACCTGCTCGCGGCAGGGACACCCGCGCCCTTGACCCCCAGCCAGGAAGGGGCGCAACGGGTGGTGTGGCTGGGCGCGCGTGACGATCAGGACCTGGCGGAGGCACCGGTCGTTATCCGCGACAATATTGCCCTCACGTTTGCGGATATGGTGCTCGTGATCTGGGATGGCGAAGTCCCCGCCGGTCATGTTGGCGGTACCATCCGCTTGCTTTTGCAGGCTGCCTTGCTGTTGAAGCCCGTGGTCTGGTTGGATACCGCCGGAGAGGTGCGGTTGATGGATCGGGCCCGCCTGACGATGGCGACCTTGAATCTCCTGAATACGCCTCATCCCGCACCCGGTTTGCTCAGGGGGCTCTTTACCTATTCCTTGTCAGCGGAAGCCGTCAGGGCGACACTGACTCAGGAAGTCGCGTCCCTCCTGCCCGAGACGTCTCCAGCCGATCTACCGGTGGCTGACCACCCGGCCATGGGCGACGTGATGGAAGCGCGTAAGCGGGTCTCCAGCGCGACCGCCAATAGGGCTGGGAAATTGCACCGGCGGTTCGTCTGGTTGAGCTATGGAGCCTCGGCTTTCGCGGTCTTCGCCGCCGTGGGCGGGGCCATCGGCCTCTGGCCGGGGGGACATAACAGCTTCTGGTCGTGGGTGGAACTAGGACTGATCGCCGGCATCATCGCCGGGGTCAGCCTGGCCAAGTCCCGCGACTGGCATGGCCAATGGATCCGGCAGCGTTTTATCGCCGAGCAGTTACGAAGTGCCAAGCTGGCCCTGCCCATGCTCTGCATCCCGCAACATTTCAACAAATCAATGTGGGTGAACAACAAGGGCAAACTGGAGTTGCTGAGTAACGAGCACCTGATCCTGCACCGGACCCTGATCCAGGAGGGATTGCCACACCATGACGGGGATAACACCTACCTCCCCAATGCCACCGGCAACCTGAGCCAGCATCTCGCCACCCTCAAGGAGACGATTTCGCACCAATATCAATATCATACCCGCAAACACCTCCTGACCCATCGTCAGCATGAACGCCTGCATAAGCTTTCGCTGGGCCTGTTCGTGCTGACCTTTGTGGCTGTCCTCCTGCACTTCGTGATCCATGCAAACTGGCTGCTGATCTGCACCGCTTTCTTCCCTGCCTTGGCAGCGGCCATACACGGGCTTTCCGCCAAGCTTGAGATCGCCCGTATTTCGGGGCAATCCCATACGACTGCCGCAGAGTTGGAAGCGCTGGGTGCGGTGATTGATGCTGTCAAGGTCGACAACAGTTGGGAGGGGTGGCTGAAGATGCGAGAACTGACTCTGGCGGTGGCCCATGTCATGTCCGCCGAAAATGGCCAGTGGCAGGAACTGATCAGTCATCAGCAGGCGGAACTGCCGGCTTGAGGCTCACCT
Source organism: Chromatiaceae bacterium (assembly GCA_049654905.1). GTDB lineage: Bacteria > Pseudomonadota > Gammaproteobacteria > Chromatiales > Chromatiaceae > M0108. The sequence continues at coordinate 1,222 of JBASIS010000066.1, read as the reverse complement.
TCATACCGGCCGTACACTCATTGTGTTGGCCGGATACCTATAGGCTGCCAACTGGCCTTGCAGATCACCGGTGATTTCCTCTCGCAGACTGGCGGGGCTCATGACGACCGCGGCAGCGCACAGGGAACGGACCCCGTTGCGCAACTGCTGGGTCTCGGCAACCTTGACGCGGACTTCCGACCACCCCTGGTCCAGGGCCTGGATCTTCTGGCCTTTGGCGATGGGGGTTCGTGGCCCAGTGCCCGCTGGTGAATATGGTGATTATAGACGTTGACATAGCGCTACAGAATCGCTGCCAGATGCTCCCCCGAGCGAAAGCCGCTGGTCGCCAGGACACCGCTAACCCATCTTTAGCAGATTCTGCCGCCGACCCACCTCAAAACCCCGGTTTCCCGCGGCGACTGGGTGAGCGGCACGAATCGGGTCAAGCACTTAGCCATGCCCAGGTTTTTGTAGTGCCATAATTAATCGAACCCATTTGACATGAGCCATGAAAAGTAGTTACGGTGCCATTACGGCGGAAAAAGCATCCTTGTCCTTTCCGTCAGCTACCCGAGATTCTTCAAATGTAGTGACCAACATCCGGCTGAGGCGACCCTAACTACTTGATTCAACGGGGCCGGCTGGGTGTGGGTGACAAAGATGGGCTAATGCGGCCGTTACCGCGCTCGATCCGCCATTGATCTGGGGATGCCGCGGCGGGATGTGGCGGTCCGCCGTCGGGGTGTGCCGGGTGCCCTGGTCACGAAGCCGGGATGCGCCACCCCGTGGACAAGAGTCTCCGAGTAAAAAAATAGGAAAAAAGGCGCGGGCGCTTCTTCAGACGCACTCCCGCTCATATTGCTGGTTCCGCCCCAGCCAATCGACCAACGCCTCATGCGTAATCCGGTGATGACAGCCCACCAAAAAGGCCGCCAACCCGCGCGGATCGGCGCCGCGCACCGCCGGATGCTCGCCCCGGGCGCACAACCCCAGCAGGGTTGAGCGGGAAATGCGCAGCAGCCGACACACCTCCCCCGGGCGATAGACCCCCGAGCGCGGGATGCCGGTCGCCCGGAGCAGGGCCTCGAGCTGGCCCTCGGCGAGGGCCCGCGGGCTGGGGGGTGGGTCCGGGGTGCCGACCCGCCGCAGGGGGCCGTGCCGGTCCGTGAGGGTCCTCACCGACCACCCCCGCTACCCTGACCCTCCCCCCTCCCGCCGACGTCGCCACGGGGCGCTGAGG
>JBASIS010000065.1:0-18636 GCA_049654905.1 Chromatiaceae bacterium | reverse complement strand
CGTCGAAGCGGCGTTCCGCTCCTTGAAAAGCGACGATCTACAGATTCGTCCGATCTATCATCACACCGAAGAGCGGGTGCGTGCCCATCTGTTGCTGTGCATGCTCGCCTATTACGTCAAATGGCACATGGGCGAAGCCTGGCGCAGCCTGCTGTTTGCTGATGAAGACCAAGCGCGACTGGCCGAACGCGACCCCGTAGCGCCGGCGACACGGTCCGATGCGGCACTGGCCAAGGTGGCCAGCAAGCGGCTCGCCGACGGCTCCCCCGCCCACAGTTTCCGGACCCTACTCAACGCGCTTTCCACGATTGTCCGCAATACCTGCCGACGCAAGAACGTCAGCGCCGACGAGGCAACCTTCAACATCGATACGACCCCCAACCCCCAGCAGCAAGCGGCACTCGATTTGATCAAAGCGATCCACGTGTAGCCAGACGTGTGCAGGGTGATTTTCTGATAATTGTCTGAGAATCAGTCGACTATGTCGTATGTAAGGCTGGAACTTCGGTCTAGAGGTATTCGGGCAGGTGCTTGCGGATGCTGGCCAGATCTTGGGCGGCCAGGTTCTTGTCCAGTTCCGCCGCGATGCATTGCCTGAGGGCGGCGGATTGGTGTTTGCGCAAGAGACCAAGAAAGGCTGGGGCCGCCAGGATATAGAGTTTTTGGAAGGTGCCGGCGGCGCGGGCGGCGTCCAGTTCTTCACAAATGGCGAGGGCGAAGCGGTCCGCGCCCTCCTGCTTGTGGGAGGTATCGGCACCCACGCCGTGGGCGGTGCCGCTGCTGGGGTTGCGATCGCGGCCGGTCTTGTCGGAGACCAGATCGCCCTCGTGCAGCCGGGCTTCGGGGTTGGCGAGGTCATGGGTCTCGGTGAGGGGACCGGCGGGTTTATCGGCGGTGAAGAAGCGGGCGCGGCTGTTGTCGGCGACTATTACCCAGATGACCATGATGGTTCTCCTGCTCCTGGTGGAACGCGGCCCGGTTGAACAGGCGGCGCCGTGGGTGGGGACAAGGTGCTGGCGGGGTTGGCCCAGCCACCCTCTCTGACTTGAGTTTAACAGGCTGACGGCGGGCCGGTGAAAAGGATGCGGCGTCGGGGAGTCCCGCGGCGGCTGTTCATTCCAGACTGCCATCGGTCGCTAAACCGGCGCGGTTGGATAAGGCTTGAGGGGGTGTTTTTTACGCGGACGGGATAGAATGCCTATGCACCGTCTGCGGGCACTGGGCCTTAATGGGCGGTCGCGATTGACCGTTACCCCTATTCACTCACATTGAGATATCACCATGATCCAGTTCTCCGCGCGCTCCGCCCATGGCGCCGCTATCGCGACCCTCTCGGTCACTCTATTGACATCCGGGCTGCTTTTCCATGCCAGCGTCAGCGGGCGGGATTTTGGTGGCGGTGGCTTCCGCGGCATGGGCGGGGGTGGCCTGGATCGTGGCGGTTATCATTTTGGTGGCGATGACATGGGGGGGTATCGGGGTTCGCATCCCATGTTTGGCGATGACGCGCGTCCTCAGTGGGGCGGCGATAAAATCGATCAGCACAATGTCACCATCAATGACCAGCACAACCTCAATGCCGACCACAATTTTTACAACCGGCCCTATAACGGCTGGCACCCCAATTGGTCCAATGGCGGCTATTGGGCGCATCGCCCCTGGAATGCGGGCTGGTATCGGTGGGCACCGACGAGTTGGGGCTGGTGGGGTGGCAGCGCCGCCGCCTGGGGGCTGGCGGGCCTGGCGACGGGGGTGGCCATCACCGAGTTAGTGAACAATGCCTCTGCCCAGCAGTCCACCATCATCGTCGTGCCGCAGAGTGATTATCAACTCAACTATGGCTCGGTGGAGGCGGTGGGGACCCAGGGCGCGAGCTTCTCTTACGCGGTTTCAGGGGGTGCGAATCTGCAGGGGGCGGTGAATTGCCATCAGGGCCTGCTCAATGGTCAGGTGCCACAGACCGCCGCTAACGCTCAATTGGTCAATGCCGTCTGCCAGGTGGCCTTCGGTTCCGCGGGTTAGTTCCTCAAGAACCGCTCATACCGGGCGCCTTGAACCATTCAAGGCGCGCCGATAGTGGGCCGAGGCCCGGGACATTCAGGCCAAGGCAGTTCTGTCTGGGCTGTTTCAGGTTAGCTGGGTGCCGGTTTGGATTCAGGTTCGGCAGCGGCTGCGGGCCCGGCTTTGAGATCTGTTTCGGTTGCGGCGTCTGCTGACCGCTCTTCCTGTAACCAGGCCAGGAGCAGTTCGTAGCCGAGTACCAGCACCACGGCTCCGACGAAGAGGCCGATGATACCCTGGCCAATGAAGCCCCCGATGGCTCCTATGAAGATGACGGGCATGGGTACCGAGATGCCCTGTCCCAGCAGTATGGGCTTGAGAATGTTGTCGATGCTGCCGACGAAGAGGGTCCAGATCAAAAAAAGCACCGCCGTGGTGGTGCTGGCGGTGTAGAAAAGGTAAATGGCGGCGGGCAACATGACTGGGAAGACACCCAGTTGGATGGTGCTCAGTAACAGGCCGATCAAGGCCCACAGGCCGGCGGCCGGCACCCCGGCGGCCAGCATGCCAAGTCCCGCCAGCGTCGCCTGAATCATGGCCACGCCCAGGATGCCACGGAACACGCTGCGTACCACGGCCCGGGACAATTGGGCGAATCGGAAGCCATGACTGCCCGCCAGACGCAGGGCGATGCTGTGGATCAGGTTGCCGGCCTCTTCGCTCTTGGCCAGAAAGATCGCGGCGATGAAGATGGCGAAGATGAAATGTAGAATGCTGATGCCTGCGTCCTTGGCGAAGCCGAGGGCCCATTCACCCAGCATCCGCAGTTGGGGCTCGATCATGCGCAGGGCGTCCTCTAGGTTCGATGACGCCGTTTTCCAAAAGTCTTCGATATCGGGCCCCACCAAGGGGATGTAGGTCAGGTCGGGGGCGGGAGGGATGATCAGTTTTCCGGCCTCGAAGCCGTGGGCTAGACTCTCGGCGCCCTGGACCAGGGTTCCGCTCAGCATGACGATAGGTACTATGAGCGCTAGGAGAGCGATCAGGATGAAGAGGACCGAGGCGATGACCCGGCGGTTGCCCGCGAGGCTGAGCAGGGCCTGGTAGCCTGGGTGGACGGCGATGGCAATGATGATGCCCCAGGCGAGCGGCGCCAGGAAGGGCCGCATGATGGCGAAGCATAGGGAAATCCACAGGGCCAGCAGGCTGAGACGGATCGCGATCTCCACCGCCCGGTCCACGGCATCGTGACCATTGCTCAAGGATTTGCCTGGGGGAGGGAGAGGGGTCTCCGCCATGGGTTGCCTTTCCTATTAGCCGGATAGTTAGGGGTTTGCGGGAATTGGGTAGGGCGGGCCAGCCCGCGTGGTTCAGGGCTGGCCGACCTTGAGGGTAGGGTTGCCTGGGTTAGGGCTCCATCTTGACGGTCACGCCACTGGAACTCAGGTTGAACTGCAGCCCTTGGGAGGTGGACTGGAGGCGCATGATGACGCCATTCTGGTTTTTGAGGACGGTGCCACCGACGCCGCCGGCGAGGGTGATGGCGCCTTCCAGCTGCACATAGGTGCCGGGGAAATCAGCCAGCTTTTTCAGGTCGTAGACCTCGCCCACCGCCGAGATCTTGGAGGCCCCAAAATTGGCGCCGGCGCTGATGCCATTGATCTTGAAGTCATGCTTTTTGCCCTGGAACTTGAGTTCGCCCTTGCCGAAGCTGCCGCCGACGATAAAGGCAATCTGGGTTTCGTCGATGCTCACGGTGCCAGATGGTTTTTTAGGGGTTTCGGCCAGGGTCGCACCACTCACGAACAAGGCCAGTCCAGCCAGGGCGGAGGTAAATAATTCACGGCGGTTGATCATGTAACAACTCCCAATAAGGTGAGAAGGAGGCTAGTGCTAAGTCGCCTAGCGAGATGCGGGAACCGGGCCCGCGGCGGATGATTCATCACCCCGAACATTAACACAAACGCTCGGGGAACGAGCCGGTTGGATGCTTCCGTCGCCGGGCGGAGGAACGGGCTCAGGGGTAAAGGATTGCCATCCATCCGCCGATGTCGTGGCTTTGACAGGCAGTTCCGCAAGGAAAAATGTCGCGGGCGCCCCGTGACCTGCTTTAATGACTATATTCCACGCGCTGGAGGCCCGTTACCCTTGGCGCCGATTGTTTCGGCGTCGCAACTTGACCGAGAGGAAACCCCCATGTCTGGACTCGAGCAAATCGAAATCGCTAAATATAACAAGGAACTGGTCGGCGATGTTCGTCATCTGGTCGGTAAGTACTGCCGCATAATGTCTTGGGAAGTGCCGGAACTCGATGAAAAGGAGGCCAGTCGCCTCATTTTTAGCGCCCTGAGGTCTGCCTTGGACGAGGCCGAAAAGGGTTAAGGCCGTCGGATCGGACTGGATAGCGCGGCTTGGGGCGGGGACTTATCCCCGACCCCAATTAAGAAGCCGAGGTCGTCCAGCGGGAGTTGGTAACCGCATCGCCGGCTCGGGGCTGGACCCAACTTTCGCCCGTTGGGGTCGTCTCCTTTTTCCAGAGCGGGGCCTTGGTTTTGAGTTGGTCGATCAGGAATTCGCAGGCACGAAAGGCCGGTCCCCGATGGCTGGCGGCAACGGCGACGAGAACGATGGGATCCTGGGGCTCCAGAACCCCGACGCGGTGCAGAATGCGGATGGCATCGAGGGGCCAGCGGCTGGCCGCCTCCTCGGCGAGAATCCCGAGGGCCTTCTCGGTCATGCCCGGGTAGTGTTCCAGGGTCAGACGGCTGACGGGGTGGCCCTCGTTGAAGTCGCGCATCAGGCCTATGAAGCTGACCAGTGCCCCGATTTGGGTCTGACCTAGCCAGAGGGTGCGTTGCTCCTCGGGGGGATCGAAGGGTTCGGCCTGGACCCGGATATCAAGAAACATACTTGAGGTCTGATTTAGGCGGACTGTTCGGAGGGGACCAAGGGGTTCAGGGTTTCGGGAGGTCCTACCTCCACGATCTGGCTGGTTGGGACGAAGCTGAAGCCGCAGACCTGGGGCGTGAGGTTCTCCTCCGCGGTGCGGGGATATTTGCGGCAACTCGGCGGGCGAAAGGTGTAAATGGCGCACATGCTCAAGCCGTCCGCGTCATAGCGCAGAAAGGGGCAGGGGTAGGGCAGCTTACAGCACTCCCCGCAGCGGTTGCAGTCGCCGACACGGTTAGGGGCAACCGGCAACAGCGAAGTCGCAAGGCGCTTGATTTTCTTCTTCATGGACTGAAAGGTAACTGGAAACTGGGCTTGGGGTCGGATTGAAGCACGGCCTGGATTGCCAATTGGGGGCAGGGCGAGGCCAATCAACCCCCCTTGACACTTTATGCTACCGTAAGACGAAGCGGCGGAATAGATCCTCTCCAAGTTTTGCATAGGTTTCCGGCGGGGGCGGGGCAGGGGACCCGGTGCCCCGTGGGTCCCGATGGGTGTCGCGGCAGGTCTGGAGCGCATAGTCCTGGACCCCCGCATCGGCCAATCGGCGCATCAGGGTCTCCATCCCACGGGCTAGCCGCCAGTCTGGAGGCAGGGTCGTCCTGACCTCTAGGGGGACGCAAAACGCGATGAGCCGGCGCAGGCTCTCCCAGGCGCGTTCACCGGAACCCGGTGTTCCGGTGATGGTCGGGTAATCCTCGGGCAAGGCCTTGATATCCAGACCAACCCAGTCCAGAAGCGGCCCCAGCATCTCCAAGTGTTCGGGGTAGATGCCCCCCGTGTGCAGGCCAATCTTAAAACCCATCCCCTTGATGTGAGTCAGGGCGGCGGGCAAGGCGTTTTGCAGCGTGGGTTCGCCACCGCTGAAAACCACGGCATCCAGGAGCCCTTGGCGACGTTCCAGAAAGGCCTCCACTTGGCTCCAGGGGATGGCATGGGTGCCGTCGGGCGGCAGCAGATGCGGGTTGTGACAGTAGGAGCACCGCCAAGGGCAGCCCTGGCAGAAGACCACCGCCGCCAGTTCCCCGGGATAGTCCAGACTGGTCAGGGGGGTAAGACCGCCGATCCGCAATGCGTCCTTGTCCATGCCCTTATCCCTTGGTGCTGCTCAATCGCATTGTTTCACTTCAAGGCACCCCGGGGCCGGGGAGGCCCTTGCTCGACAAAATAGCGCCGCTCCTGGTGCTCGGAGCGCTTGCCGGCGTTGAAAGCGGCAACGGGGCGATGGTAGCCCATGACGCGGGTCCAGACTTCGCAGCGGGTACGATCTTCGTCCGTGAGCGGGATGTTGGGGTTATCCGACATGGTGGTGCTCTCCTGAATCAGTCTTGAAAAGGATTCACCCATGGCAAGGGTTCTCTGCGGTCTGGCACTGTTTGCGGGCCATGATTTCCTGGTCACAGTGGGGGCAGAATTCATGCTCGCCCGGGAGATAGCCATGGTTGGGGCAGATGGAAAAGATGGGCGTGATGGTGATGTAGGGCAGGCGGAAGCAGGTCAGGGCGCGGCGGACCAGGCGTTTGCAGGCCTCGGGGCTGGAGATGTGCTCGCTCATGTAGAGGTGGAGTACGGTACCGCCCGTGTATTTGCTCTGGAGCTCCTCCTGTAACTCCAGGGCCAGGAAGGGATCATCCGTGTAACCGACAGGAATCTGAGAGGAGTTAGTGTAGTAGGGCGCATCCGCCGAGCCGGCCTGAAGTATGCCCGGGAGGCGCTTGCGGTCCTCACGGGCGAACCGATAGGTGGCGCCCTCCGCGGGGGTGGCCTCCAGGTTGTACATATGGCCGGTCGCCTCTTGGAACTCCACCAGCCGCGCCCGCGTCCGGTCGAGAATACGCAGGGCCAGTGCCCGGCCCGCGGTGGAGGTGATGTCCTCCCGGTCCTGGGTAAAGTTCCGGACCATTTCGTTCAGGCCATTCACCCCGATGGTGGAGAAGTGGTTGCGCAGGGTGCCGAGGAAGCGCTTGGTATAAGGAAAGAGGCCATCATCCAGGTGGCGCTGGATGACCTTGCGCTTCATCTCCAGGCTGTCGCGGGCCAGATCAAGCAGCTGGTCCAGGCTGGCCAGGAGGCAGGCCTCGTCGCCGGCATGGGCATGGCCCAGGCGCGCGCAATTGAGGGTCACCACGCCCAGGGATCCCGTCTGCTCGGCGGAGCCGAAGAGGCCATTGCCACGTTTGAGCAGTTCCCGCAGGTCGAGTTGCAGGCGGCAGCACATGGACCTGACCATGTTGGGTCTGAGTTCGGAATTGATGAAATTCTGAAAATAGGGCAGGCCGTACTTGGCCGTCATGGCGAAGAGGTGCTGGGCGTTTTCACTGTCCCAGGGAAAGTCCTCGGTCATGTTGTAGGTGGGAATGGGGAAGGTGAAGATGCGGCCCTTGGCATCGCCCGCTGTCATGACATCGATATAGGCGCGGTTGATGAGGTCCATCTCCCGCTGGAGATCACCATAGGCGAAGGGCTGTTCCTCGCCGGCGATGAGGGGTACCTGTTCGCGCAAATCCTCCGGGCAGATCCAGTCAAAGGTGAGATTCGTGAAGGGCGTCTGACAGCCCCAACGCGAGGGCACGTTCAGGTTATAGATGAGTTCCTGGATATACTGACGAACCTGCGCATATTCCAGCAGATCCTTGCGCACATAGGGTGCCATATAGGTATCGAAGCTGGAGAAGGCCTGGGCACCGGCCCATTCATTCTGCAGGGTGCCGAGGAAATTGACGATCTGGCCGATGGCGGATGATAAGTGGCGCGGCGGGCCGGATTCGACCTTACCCGGCACACCATTGAAGCCCTCTTGTAATAAGGTGCGCAGGGACCAGCCGGCGCAATAGCCGGCCAGCATGTCGAGGTCGTGAATATGGATGTCGCCCGCGCGATGGGCTTCGCCGATTTCCGGGGGGTAAACGTGCGATAGCCAATAGTTGGCGATCATCTTGCCCGAGGTGTTGAGAATGAGGCCACCCAGGGACCAGCCCTGGTTGGCGTTAGCGGAGACGCGCCAGTCGGATCTGTCCAGATATTCGTCGATGCTGGCGGCGGCGTCCACCAGGGTGCGGCGGTCCGAGCGCAGTTTGCGGTGTTGTTCCCGATAGCGGATATAGGCGCGAGCCGTTTCGAAGTGGTCGTCCGCGATGAGGGTCTGCTCCACCAAGTCCTGGATGGCCTCGATGTCCGGCATACGGCCATCCTGGAAGCGGTGGCTGAGCACCTTGACGACTTGGGAGGTCAGCCGCTCGGCCTCTTGCGCCCCGAATTCGCCACTGGCCCGCCCCGCTCGTTCGATGGCCGAGCGAACCTTGCCGGCCGCGAATGCGACCTGAGTACCATCGCGCTTGAGGATGCGGGTGGGCAGGGTGGCGAGTCTCGGCTGGACGTTAGGCATGGGCGATAACCTGGGTAAACACAATATATGGTGGTTAAGATTATACGAAACTCAATATGTGGGGTTTGATCCAAGTCAAGCTAGGCCCGGTGATCGGGTCTGCGGGTGCCGCCGAGTCCGGGAGGGCCGCCGAGTTTGCCGGATTGTGCGGGGCGTTCCGGCTCGGGTGTGGGCCAACCCCGTCGGGAGGGTTCGCCAAATCTCTCCTGGCGCTTGGGCTGGGGTATACCCGCCCGCCCCCGGGTCTCCAGGGTGGCGAGGGACCCTTCCGGTAATGCGGCTTGACCTAACTCGATGGGAGCGAATGAGTGTGCGGGTATCCTGACGATACCCTTGATTTGAGTTTAAATAGCCAGGTTGATCGTCTTGGGAGTCACTGAATGGTCATTAAAAACGGCGTGGTTTCCATGGGGAGTTGACAATACGAATTTTTGGTTTAAATTAGCGATCCTATTACCGTATCGGGTGCGCCGATTCGGTAGTTAATGTTACTCACCCACTCGTCAGGAGTTTTTTGATGGAATTAGAAAACCTAAGTTATGAGGAGATCCAGCGGCTTGTCGCTGATCTCGAACAGGAACGCATCAATGCCATCGCGGCCCTTGAGCAGCGTAAAGAGCAGGCCAAATATGAATTGGCTCAAACCATCAAGGATATGATTGCCGAACAGGGTTATGCCCTGAACGACATCGTGCCCCTGCTTGGTGTGAGAAAGCGCCGTGGTCCAGCGCGCGTGGTGGCTGCTCCGCGTCGCTCCCCGGCGGATAGTCGCCAGCGTACTCTCTACGTTGATCCCGATAATTCCGATAATGTCTATTCTCGCGGCGCGACCCCTGGGTGGATGAAGCAAAAGATGCAGGATCAGGGATACGATCCCACCAGTAAGGGTGATCGTAATGCCTTCAAGACTAATCATCTGAAGGTCGTCGAAGGCTGATTGGAGAGTGGATATCAAGGGGAATCGGTGTCTTGACCGGCGCTGATTTTCCGCCATCTTCATGCTCATGGATTATGGCTAGGCGTCCCCTCGGGCGCCTTGGCCGTTTCTGGGATATCCCGAAGTTCGCATCCGGGACTATCTCATCCGCCTAGACCAGGTTGGCATTTTCCCAGGATGCGACCAATCTGATAAACTCGCTCTTCCTTGGCTATCCATCCTTGTTTGACGGCCCCGACGACCTATGACCAGTGACCGTCGAGATCTGTATTCCGTCGCCAGTGATGGTGAGTTGGCGGCCTTTATGCGCAAGTTGGAGGCTACTCCGCCGCGGCCAGGGGGCCAGCGCGGGCGGCTCATCTTTGCCATGGACGCCACCGCCAGCCGTGAGCCGACCTGGGACCAGGCCTGCGCCATTCAAGCCACCATGTTCAGCGAAACGGCTAACCTGGGGGGGCTTTCCGTGCAACTCTGTCACTTTGGTGGCTTCCTGGACTTCGAGGCCTCACCCTGGTGTAACCAGGCCGAGGAATTGCTCGGGCGCATGACCCGCGTCTCTTGCTCGGCGGGTCTGACGCAGATCGGGCGCGTCCTGGAACATGCTCTGGAGGAGCGTAAGCAGGGTAAGGTGGATGCCCTGGTCCTAGTTGGCGATGCCATGGAAGAGGAACCGGCGCGGCTCGCCGAGCTTGCCGGCCAACTCGGCCTTCTGGGGTTGCCGGTCTTCGTCTTCCAGGAGGGACGTGACCCCCAGGCGGAACAGACCCTGCGCGCCATAGCCAGTCTGAGCGGTGGGGCCTGGTGCCCCTTCGATGCCCACAGCCCCGAGGTGCTGCGCGACTTGCTGAGCGCCGTCGCCATCTTTGCGGCGGGCGGTCGCCGCGCCCTAGAGGAATTTGGCCGCCGGCGAGGCGGCGCGGTCTTGCGCTTGACCCAGGGCATTCGCCGGGGCTGATCCATGGTCGGTCGACTGCTCCTCCTCATCCTACTGATTGCCGCTTTAGTCTGGTTCCTTAAGTGGTTCCGCCAGACGCCAACGGTTCAGGTTTCCCGGCGGTTGCGGCAGGGTGCCTTTTGGGGCCTCCTGGGCCTCCTGGTCGCCTTGGCCCTCACGGGGCGCCTCAACCCCCTCTTTGCCGCCCTGGCAGCCGCTATCCCCGTGGCCATGCGGGGCATCAATCTTCTGCTGATGTTGCCGGCTATCCGCCAGACACTACGCTCCCTGGGCCTGGGCGGTCTCGCCGGGGGCGCCGCCCAGGCCGGGGCGCCGGGCCCAGCGGGTCAGAGTTCCTCGATCCGTACCCGTTTTCTCGAAATGACCCTGGATCACGCCAGCGGGGATATGGAGGGTCGGGTTCTGGAGGGTGAATTTCAGGGACAGCGCCTTTCCGAATTAGCGCAAGACGCCCTGTTGCGCCTACTGGAATTTTGCCGCCGCGAGGATGTCCAGTCGGCTACCCTGCTGGAGGCCTACCTGGACCGGACCCAGGGCGAGGACTGGCGCCAATCGGCGTCCGGCGGCCCCCAGTCTCCGGCGAGCGGCGGCCCCATGAACAAGGAGGAGGCTCTGGCCGTGCTGGGCCTGGCGCCGGGGGCGGATGCCGTGGCCATTCGCGAAGCCCATCGCCGTCTGATGCAGCGCTTGCACCCGGATCGGGGAGGGTCAGACTATCTGGCCGCCAAGATCAACGAGGCCAAACGCGTCCTTCTGGACGATTGACGGCCCTCGCGACATCTTCCTTGACCCTTCTCGTCCTCGCCGAAAAGCCCAGCGTCGCCCGCGATATCGCCCGCATTCTCGGGGCTGGGCGCAAGGGCGAGGGCTTTCTGGAGGGTCAGGGCTACCGTGTCACCTGGGCCCTGGGCCATCTGGTTCATTTCGCCGAGCCGGATGACTATGGCGCCGCCTGGTCGGGGCGCTGGTCACTGGCTCAGTTGCCCATGATCCCGGAACTCTGGCAATTGCGGTCCGACCCGCGCACCGCCAGCCAGTTGAAGATCGTCCAGGGCCTGCTCAATGCCCCGGATACCGAAGCCGTCATCTGCGCCACGGACGCCGGGCGTGAGGGCGAGAATATCTTCCGCCTCATCTACGAATTCGCCCACTGCCGCAAGCCCGTCCAGCGCCTCTGGGTGTCCAGCCTGACCGACGAAGCGATCCGCGCGGGCTTTGCCCACCTCAAGCCTGGCGCGGCCTTCGAGCCCTTGGCCCAGGCGGCGCGGGCCCGTGCCCAGGCGGACTGGCTGGTGGGGATGAACCTCACCCGTGCCTACACGGTCCATAACCGGGTGCTCTGCACCATCGGCCGGGTCCAGACACCGACCCTGGCCATGATCGTGGCCCGTGATCAGGCCATCGCCGGCTTCGTCAAAGCCTATTTTTACGAATTAGTGGCGGCCCTGGCGGAGGGCTTCAGCGCCCGTTACTGCCGGGATGGCGAGACCCGCCTCGACAATCGGGCCGAGGCCGAGCGCCTCCAGCGGGAACTGGCGCCCCATACCCAGGGCCGGGTGAAGCGGGTGGACCAGAAGGTGCGCCACAACCGGCCGCCGCCCCTTTACGATCTCACCAATCTCCAGCGTGACGCCAACCGCCGCTTTGGCCTCACCGCCGCCCAGGTCCTGGAGCAGGCCCAGGCCCTCTATGAGACCTACAAGCTCATCAGCTATCCGCGCACCGAGAGTCGTCATATCTCCGAGGATATGCTGCCCCTGCTCCCGGACATCCTCAAAGGCCTGGAACATCCCCTGGCTACCGAGGCGATCCAGCGTCTGGAGGCGGGCCAGCCCCTCGGCAAGGCCTATGTGGACAGCACCAAGCTCACGGATCATCACGCCATCCTGCCCACGGGCAAACGGCCCCCGCCCCAACTGCCGGAGGCGGCGCGTCGGGTCTTTGAACTGGTGGTGGCGCGTTTTGTCGCCATCTTCCTGCCCGATGAGCAGGTGGAGGAGACCCGCGTCATCCTGGATATCGGCGGCGCCGACTTCATGGCCCGGGGTTCCCGGGTCCTGGATCCCGGCTGGAAGCGGGTGGAGCCCTCCCGCCGCGTCGCGGAGGGGGGCGAACAGGAGGAGGGGGTCCTGCCGCCCCTGACCGCCGGTCAGACCGTCCATGTCGCGAGCCTGGAGGTGGTGGAAAAGGAGACCCAGCCCCCGCGCCCCTATGATGACGCAACCCTGCTGGCGGCCATGAAGAGCGCCGGGCGCGAGATTGAGGACGATGCCCTAGCATCGGCCATGAAGGCGTCCGGCCTGGGGACACCCGCCACTCGCGCCGAGATCATCGAAAAGCTCATTCGGAGCGGCTATGTGGAGCGTCAGCGCAAACAGTTGCGGGCGACCCCCAAGGGCCTGGCCCTCATCGGCCTGGTGGCGGAGCCCCTGCGCCGCCCGGAACTGACCGCAAACTGGGAGCAGCGGCTCAAGGACGTGGAACAAGGCCAAGGCCGGGCCGAGGACTTCTATCGCGATATTGTCGCCTGGGTACGTCATCTCATCCCCCTCGTGGCCCAGGGTGCGGCCTTGACCCCGGAGCAAGCGGCCGCCGCAGGCCCGGGTCGAACCAGGGGCAAGCGCGGCGGGCCGCGGCACGCTAGCCCAGCGCACGCCACCGATCTGGGCCTCTGCCCGATCTGTAAGAAGGGGGAGGTGCTGGAGACCGCCAAGGCCTTCGGGTGCAGTCGTTACGCCGAGGGTTGCGGCCTGACGCTCTGGAAGACTCTGGCGGGGCTCAGGCTCGAAAAGCCTCTGATCCGGCAACTGCTGGCCGAGGGGCGGACGGATAAGGTCGAAGGTTTCGTCGCCAAGACCGGACGGCCCTTTGCGGCACGCTTGAAGTTGGATGAGGCTGGCCGCGTCGCCTTCAATTTCGAGGGATCGCCCGCGGGGCGCGTCCCCGGCTCGCCCCCCGTGGCGGTCCGGGAAGGAGGTCTCGGGCGCGGCTCGGGGCAGCCGGCGGGTGCGTCCGGAGTCCCCCTGGGGCCACTGACCTGTCCCAAATGCGGCTTGGGTCGCATCATTGAGGGCCGCCGGGGCTTTGGTTGCGACCGCTACCGGGAAGGTTGCGACTTCGTGGTCTGGAAGGAGGTCGCCGGACGCTTGCTGACGGAGGATGAGATCCGCCGCCTCATTGCCACCGGCCGCACCGAACTGATCCAGGACTTCAGCGATGGCGATGGCGCCCAACTCGCCGCCCATCTGCGCCTGGATGGGCACTGGCGGGTTGTCCTGGATTTTTCAGGGGAGGATGGCCATCCCCAACCAGGGGGGGTGGCATAGCCGACCGCTCAATCATAGAATTTACGCTTTCTTTACCTGCCCTGATTTGGGGGGGATAATTCCCCACCGCCCAGCGAATTCACCCAGGATGGGGAAGGTGGCGTTTCCCCTCTGTCCCAAGCCAGGTATCTCCATGAATCCTGAAAAGGTCGTTTTTGGCTTCTTTATCGTCCTGGCGCTGACCCTTAACTTTGGGTTTTTTGTCGGCGATGTGGACAATCCCGAGCATCACCATGTGTGGGAACTCTTCGCCACGTTGGTGGTGAATGCGATCGCAACCGTGCTCAAGTTTGGCGACCGCACCCAGTTGGGGGCCGTACTCCTGGCCACCAGCCTGGCGGCCATGCTCCAGCTCATCGCCGCCGTAGTCGTCTGGGCGGTGGCCGTGCATGTCGCGGCGACGGGCCTGACGCCTGGGGTTACCGCCAGCATCGTCTCCCTGAGCGGCGGCGCCATGATCGCCAATGTGATCTCGGTCGTGCTGCTGGTCATCGAGACCGTTATGCTGCGGCGCTAGCGGGCGGCCCCGACCCTGGGGTCGGGTAAGGTAAGGCCGCCGTCTCGCGACCCGTCCGCGCGGGCCCCTGGAAATAAGCCATAGGGTTAACCGATTCCCATGGATAATGTCGCTTTCCTGATCTTCCGGCGCATGCGCGCCCCCCTGATCGTCCTCATCATCATCTACTCGGTCTCCGTCATGGGGCTGGTGCTGATCCCCGGCCAGGACGCCGAGGGCAATCTCTGGCACATGGATTTTTTCCATGCCTTCTACTTCTTCAGCTACACCGCCACCACCATCGGCTTTGGTGAGATCCCTTATGCCTTTACCGATGCCCAACGCGCCTGGGTCACCATCGCCATCTATCTGACGGTGGTGGGCTGGTTCTACTCTATCGGCACCTTGATTGCCCTGCTCCAGGACAAGACCTTTCAACACTCTCTGGCGGAGCTGCGCTTCGCGCGGCGCATCCGGCGGATGAGGGAACCCTTTTACCTGGTCTGTGGCTATGGGGAGACGGGTAGCGCCCTGGTTCAGGCTATTACCGATGGTAATCGACACGCGGTCGTGATCGATCAGCGCCAGGAACGGGTCGATCTGCTGCAACTCGAAAATCTGCGCGAGTATGTGCCCGCCCTGCATGGCGACGCGCGCCGCCCTCATCATCTGCTGGAGGCGGGGCTCAAGCACCCCCTGTGCGCGGCCGTGGTGGCCTTGACCGAGGTTAACGAGACCAATCTCAAGGTCGCCATTGCCGCCAAGCTGATGCATCCCGAGGTCAAGGTCGTCTGCCGGGCCGATTCCCATGAGGTGGAGGCCAACATGGCCTCCTTCGGCACCGACTATATTTATGACCCTTTCGATATCTTCGGCGCCTACCTGGGCATGGCTATCGCCACCCCTTGCCTGACCCTGATGCGCGACTGGCTGTCCGGCCTGCAGGGCGAACCGCTCAGGGATCCCCCCATGCCGCCCGCCGAAGGACTGTGGATCCTCTGTGGCTATGGGCGATTTGGCAAGGCTATCACGGCCAATCTTGGCGCGCGGGGGATGGATTTGGTGGTGGTGGAGGCCGCGCCGGAATTGACCGGCAGGCCCGAAGGCATACCCCTGGTCCCGGGGTGGGGTACCGAGGCCCATACCCTGGAACAGGCGGGCGTGCGGCGCGCCGTGGGTCTGGTGGTGGGCACCCATAACGATGCCAACAACCTCTCCATTGTCATGACGGCACGGACTCTCAACCCCGACCTCTTTATCGTGGTGCGGGAGAATCACAAGGATAACGAGGAGCTGTTCCGGGCCGTTGGCGCCGATATTCTGATGCACCCCAGCACCATCATTGCCGACCGCATCCGCATCCTGTTGGTCACCCCCCTGCTCACCGAGTTTGAGCAGCTTGCTCGACTCCAGGACCACGCCTGGTCTTGCCAGCTGGTGAGTCGCATCCTGGCTCTGGTCGACCACCAGGTGCCAGATGTCTGGGAGGTTACCTTTGATGACGAAAATGCCCATGCCATCTGCGTTCTGACCGGGCAGGAGGCGGAGGTCACCCTGGGGGCGCTTTTGCGCGATCCCCGCGCCCGCGAGCGCTCCCTGCCTATCATTCCCTTGCTGCTGGCCCAGGGCGAGGGGCGCGAACTCTTGCCATCCGAGGACCGCCAGGTCCGTCCTGGTGATCGTTTGCTGCTGTGCGGCCGTCCCCTGGGCCGCTCTCGCCTGGGCTGGACCTTGCAGAACGTCCACTCCCTCAATTACGTCCTGACGGGTGGCAGTTCCCCCGAGGGGACCCTCTGGCATTGGCTTGCGGGGCGGATCAACCCGACCGCGGGTCAGAGGCTATAAGCCATGCCTCGGTTGGCTATTGGCGCCACCCGAGTCCAACTATGCCATACTAGATCTTGATTTTTCCCGTCATGCTGGCCGAGCCGTTGGAGCCTGCATCCACTTGAAGAGGACCCTGACCCATGACGCAAATACTTGACCGTCTCCATCATGAGCATAAGCAGATCAGCCAGTTGCTCGACCTGTTGGACAATATTCTGGCCATGTTTCACAACGGCCGGGAACCGGACTACGAAATCCTCAGCGAACTGCTGCAGTACATGGAGGAGTATTCGGACCAGATTCACCATCCGATGGAGGAGCTAATCCGCGAACGTCTCCGCCTGGCCGGCCACCACCAGTCCTATCTGGACATCCTCACCCGCCAGCACCAGGCCCTGAACGAGATGACCCACAATTTCCGCCAAGCCGTTGACGGGGTCATCAACGGCGAGGTCCAGCGCCGGGATCAGATCGAGGCTTACGGTCGGGAAATGGTCTCGACCCTCCGCGCGCACCTGGATCTCGAAGAGGCCGAGGCCTTTCCTCTGGCCCGTCGGGTGTTGAAGGAAGAGGACTGGGCGGCGATTCAGGCCGAAGTGGCACGGACCATAGATCCGCTGCTAAGCGAGACGGATTTGCAGCGTATCCACACCATCTATCAGCATCTCTCGTCCCAGGCCAGGGCCTGATCGGCATGCGCCGTGCTGCTTTGCTGGCCAAACTCCGGTTGGAGTGAGCCCTACTAGGCCCTGCCGAACCGGCTAATAACTGATAGCGTCCTCGCCATGGTGCCCCTGCTGGTTAGGCCAAGGCCCCACAGTGATTGGGTTGCCCTCGGACCCGCAGGGGCCTTTCATTGCGCATCCGCGTCCTGGGCCTCATCGGGCTCCCGGGGGGGCTCGGCTGCGTCGGCAGTGGCGTCGAGGACGAGGACGACACCCGCGAGGGGCGGCAGATCCACCAGGATGGAATGGGCGCGCCCCATCCATTCCACGGGCTCGGAGGCGCCACCCACGCGCTCGCCATAAGAACTGCCGCCATAGATACCCGCGTCCGAGTTGATGACCTCATGGTAAAAGCCGGCCTCGGGTACGCCAAGGCGGTAGCCGGGGCGCGGCACCGGGGTGAAGTTGAAGAGGGCCAGCACCTTGGCCTCGCCGGTGCGGTCCTTGCGCAGGTAGCTCAGGACCGACTGGGAACTGTCGTTGCAGTCGATCCACTCGAACCCCGTATCCTGGAAGTCCAGGTCGTACAGGGCCCGCTGCCGGCGATAGATGCGGTTAAGGTCCGCGACCAACTGGTGAATACCCTGATGAGGCTCCCGTTCGAGCAGGTACCAATCCAACTCGCCGGCGAAGTCCCATTCACGTCCCTGTCCGAACTCGCAGCCCTGGAAGAGCAGCTTCTTGCCCGGATAGGTGAACATGAAGGCGTAGAGCAGGCGCAGCCCGGCGAACTTACGCCAGCCGTCGCCCGGCATGCGGTCGAGCAGGGAGTGCTTGCCGTGGACTACCTCGTCATGGGAGAAGGGCAGGACGAAGTTCTCGGTGAAGGCGTAGAGGAGCCCGAAGGTCAGCATGTCGTGGTGATAATGCCGGTAGATGGGGTCCTTGGAGAAGTAGGCCAGGGTGTCGTGCATCCAGCCCATATTCCACTTCATGGTGAAGCCCAGGCCGCCGGCGAAGGTGGGCCGCGAGACCGCCGGCCAGGCGGTGGATTCCTCGGCGATCATGAGGGTTCCGGGGTGCTGGCCGTGAGTCACCTCGTTGAGCTGGCGCAGGAAGTCCACCGCCTCCAGGTTCTCGTTACCGCCATAGCGATTGGGTATCCACTCGCCGGCGTTGCGCGAATAGTCCAGGTAGAGCATGGAGGCTACTGCGTCCACCCGCAGGCCGTCCAGGTGAAACTCCTCTAGCCAGAAGAGGGCGCTGGAGAGCAGGAAGTTTTTCACCTCGTTACGCCCGAAGTTAAAGATTAGGGTACCCCAATCCTTATGTTCGCCCAGGCGTGGGTCCTCGTGCTCGTAGAGGGCCGAGCCATCGTAGCGAGCCAGGGCGAAGGTATCGCGGGGGAAGTGGGCGGGGACCCAGTCGAGGAGGACACCGATACCCTTGCAATGCAGGTGATTCACAAACCAGCGAAAGTCCTCCGGCGCGCCGAAGCGGCTGGTGGGGGCAAAATAGCCCGTGGTCTGATAACCCCAGGAGGCGTCCAGCGGGTGCTCGGTAATGGGCAGGAGTTCGACGTGGGTGAAACCCGCCTCCTGGACATAGTCCGCCAGGCGCTCCGCGATCTCGCGGTAGCCGAGGAAGTTGCCATCGGCGCTGCGCTGCCAGGAGCTGAGGTGGACCTCATAGATCGAGAGTGGCTGGTGTGACCAATCGGCCTGGGCGCGCTCCTCTAGCCAGGCGGCGTCGTCCCAGGCGAAATCGCTCTCGGCCTGGGTGATGCAGGCCGTATCCGGGCGGGTCTGAAAAGCGGTGGCATAGGGGTCGATTTTGACGTGGGTGTTGCCTTGCTGGTCGCGGAGTTCGAATTTGTAGAATTCCCCCGGCCCGAGGGCCGGCAGGAAAAGCTCCCAGACTCCGGAGCCGCCGCGGGCCCGCATGGGGTGAACGCGGCCGTCCCAGGCATTGAAGTTTCCGACCACGCTGACGCGCTGGGCGTTGGGCGCCCAGACGGCGAAGAGGGTGCCGGCTACCCCCGCCACGACCCGCGGATGGGCGCCCAGAAAACGGTAGGCATGCCAGTGGCGGCCCT
>JBASIS010000064.1:0-6466 GCA_049654905.1 Chromatiaceae bacterium | reverse complement strand
GGCCCTGAGTCAAGGCGTCGTACCCGCCGGTGTAGGTGCCTGACAGATAGAGGCCGAGGCCAACGACCGCGGTCGTGGCCCCCATGAGGGCCAGATAAAAGCGGAACTCACTGTCCTGCCAGTAGCTCCGGAGATTTTTCCGATTCCAGGCCAGAAAATGCAGCGCGAAATTCATGCCGGAGATCAGCATGAAGATGACGGCGATCATCTCGATCAGGTCGCTGTCGAAATAGCCGATGCTGGCGTCATGGGTGGAAAAGCCCCCGATGGCGACGGTAGCGAAGGCATGGCCGATGGCATCGAAGGGGGTCATGCCCGCCAGCCAGTAGGCTAGACCGCAGGCAATGGTCAGTCCCAGGTAGATATACCAGAGGGCCTTGGCGGTCTCGGTGATGCGTGGCGTCAGCTTGCTGTCCTTCATGGGCCCAGGCGTCTCCGCCCGGTACAACTGCATGCCGCCGATCCCGAGCATGGGCAGGACGGCGACCGCCAGCACGATGATGCCCATGCCACCCAACCACTGGAGTTGCTGGCGGTAATAGAGGATGGAGGGTGGCAGGTCGTCAAGACCGACGATGACCGTCGCCCCGGTCGTGGTCAGGCCGGAGACGGACTCAAAGACGGCGTCCGTGACGGACAGGTGAAGTTCATTCGACAGGATGAAGGGCAGGGCGCCGGACAGCCCCAGCACGGTCCAGAACAAGACCACCACCAGGAAGCCGTCCCGCAGCTTGAGTTCCTCCTGGCGTTGCCAGACGGGCAGCCAGATGATAGCTCCCAGGCCGAGGAGGAGGACAAGGGCGCCGAGAAAGGGCTGGGCCGTGCCGTCCTGGTAGAGATGGGACACCAGTACCGGCGGCAGCATGGTCAGGCTGAAGAGCATCAGCAATAACCCCAAGACCTTCTGAACCGCAAAGGGTTTCATACCGCTCCGCTCCTGGCCGGAACCGGGGGCCTCGGTTCCGGTGCCACGGCCCTCACAGGAAGGTCACCGGCACCTGGAACAGCTTCTCGACCTCGGCCACCCGGCGCTTGTCCTGGAGGAAGAGGATGACGTGATCCTCGGCCTGGATGACCGTGTCATGATGGGCCATGAGGACCGCCTCGTCACGGACGATGGCGCCAATGGTCGTCCCGGCCGGGAGTTTGATCTGGTCGATGGAGCGACCGATGACCTTGCTGAGTTTGGCGTCGCCATGGGCGATGGCTTCGATGGCCTCGGCCGCGCCGCGCCGCAGGGAATGCACCGCCACCACGTCTCCGCGGCGCACGTGCTTGAGCAGGCTGCCGATGGTCGCCTGCTGGGGCGAGATGACCACGTCGATGCCACCGCTTTGCATCAGATCCACGTAGGCCGGACGGTTGATGAGGGCCATGACCTTGCGCGCCCCCAGCCGCTTGGCCAGGAGGGCGGAGAGAATGTTGTCCTCGTCGTCGTTGGTGACGGCGCAGAAGACGTCGGTATCCTCGATATTTTCTTCCCGCAGCAGGCTTTCGTCGGCGGCATCGCCATGCAGGACGATGGTTCTCTCCAGGGTTTCAGCGATCTGTTTGCTCCGGGTCAGGTCGCGCTCGATGACCTTGACCCGAAAATCGTTCTCGGTGGCGCGGGCGAGCCGGGTGCCGATGTTGCCACCACCCGCGAAAATGAGGCGCTTGTAGGGCTTCTCCAGCCGCTGCAATTCGCCCATGACGGCACGGATATGGGCTGGAGCCGCAACGAAGAAGACTTCGTCGTTGGCCTCGATGACGGTGTCGCCCGTCGGCTCCAGGGCCCGGTCTAGGCGGTAGATGGCCGCGACCCGGGTCTCGACCTCGGGCATATGATCGTAGAGGGTGCGCAGGGCATGGCCAATCAGGGGGCCACCCTCGCGGGCCTTGACCGCCACCAGCCGCACCCGCCCGTTGGCGAAGTCCAGTACCTGGAGGCTGCCGGGGTGCTCTAGCAACCGCAAAATATATTGGGTGACGAGCTGCTCCGGACTGATGCACACATTGATGGGCAGGGCACCGGGGGCAAAGAGTTCCGGGTGCTCGAGAAAACCGGGTGAGCGCACGCGCGCGATGCGGGTGGGGGTATGGAAGAGGGTATAGGCGACCTGGCAGGCGATCATGTTGGTTTCGTCGCTATTGGTCACCGCCAGGATGATATGGGCGTCCTCCGCCCCGGCTCGCAGCAAGACGTCGGGATGGGCGCCATGCCCCAGGATGGTCCGGAGGTCGAAGCGATCCTGGAGCTCCCGGAGGATGTCGGGATCCTGATCCACGACCGTGATGTCATTGGCCTCGCCCGCCAGGTTCGCCGCCACGGACCGGCCCACCTGACCACCGCCCAGGATGATGATTTTCATGCTTAACGCCGCTCCTTGATCTCGATCCCCAGGGAGCGCAGCTTCCGGTAGAGGTGGGTGCGCTCCATACCCGCCTCCTTGGCCATCTTGCTGACATTGCCGCCGTGCTTTTCGAGCTGGTATTCGAGATAGGTCTTCTCGAACTGCTCCCGGGCCTCGCGCAGGGGCTGATCGAAGGACATGAGCCCCTCCAGGTTCGGCGCCGGTATGCTGGTGGCGGCTCCCAGGGTATTTTCGACCTCGTCCTGGGAGATCTCGTCGCCGGCCCCGAGGATGAGGACGCGCTGGACCAGGTTCTTGAGTTCACGGACATTCCCCGGCCAGGGGTAGTTGCGCATGTAGTTCTGGGCGCCGACGCTGAACCGCCGGTAGGGCAGCTTTTCGTGGGTGGCGAAATAGTCCACGTAGTAGTTGAGGAGTTCCGGAATATCCTCGTTGTGGTCGCGCAGGGCGGGGACGCTCAGGGGCACCACGTTGAGGTGGTAGAAGAGGTCCTCGCGGAAGCGCCCGGCCCGTACCTCGTCCTCCAGGTTGTGCTGGGTGGCGGCGATGAGGCGCACGTCGATGTTGACCGGTTCGGTGCCGCCAACCCGCAGGAAGGAACCCGTATCCAGGGCACCCAGCAACTGGCCCTGGACACCCTGGTCCATGTCGCCGACCTCGTCGAGGAGCAGGGTGCCCCCGGCGGCCTTCTCCAGGCCGCCATAGTGGACATGCCCATCCTGTTCGCTGCCGAACAGCTCCCGGGCGGCATTGACCCGGGCGATCCCCGAGACGCCGAGGTCAACGAAGGGCCGATCCCGGCGGGCGCTTTGGGAGTGGAGGTAACGGGCGAAGGTCTCGCGACCGCTGCCGGCCTCGCCGGTGATCAGGACCCAGGTGTCGTGTTGGGCGATGCGCTTGACCTGTTCCCGCAGGCGCTGCATGGCCGTGCCGCGGCCGATGGGCTCATGGGCGATGATGGTGCGGCGTTTGAGGCCAATGTTCTCGCGGACCAGCTTGTCGGCCTCCAGGGCGCGCTCCGTGGTCAGCAGCAGTTTGGCCATGGACAGCGGCTTTTCGAGGAAGTCGTAGGCCCCCAGCCGGGTCGCCTCCACCGCCGTCTCCACGGTACCATGACCGGACATCATGATCACCGGGCAGGGCAGGCCCTCGTCCTCGGACCACTCCTTGAGGAGACTGATGCCATCCAGATCGGGCATCCAGATGTCCAGGAGAATCAGGTCGGGTCGGCGCTCGCGCAGAGAGCGGCGGGCGGCGCCACCGTTCTCGGCGGTGGCCACCGCGTAGCCCTCGTCCTCCAGAATCTCCTGGACCAGGCCGCGGATGTCGGGCTCGTCATCGACCACCAGAATGTAGGCTGCACTCATGCTCGTTCTCGGTCTGGGTGGGCGCTGGGGCTCTTGGCCGGTGGGGCCAGGGCAACCGGCGGTTCCTTGGGAACTTCCCCGTGATGTTCATCGCGCCATAAAGGCAGGCGCGTCGCCACACGGGCGCCGCCCTTGGTGTTCTCCGCCCAAATGATACCCCCGTGTTCCTCGATAATCTTCTTGACGATCGCCAGGCCCAGCCCCGTGCCCTTGGCCTTGGTAGTGACATAGGGCTCGAAGAGGCGGTCGAGGAGGGCCGCGTCGATACCGCCGCCATTGTCCGCCACCGAGAGCTCCAACTGGGGCCGATCCTGATCATCCAGGCGCCGGGTGGCGATGCGGATCCGGGCATCGGGCTTGTCCTCCACCGCCTCCAGGGCATTTTTGACCAGATTGTGGATGACCTGGCGCAAACGCAGCGGGTCCCCCTTGATGAGGGCCTCGCCGACCTGAAGGTCGATTTTGATTGCGGGGACGGCGCGGTAAAGTTCCATGACCTCGGCCACCAGCCGGTCCAGGCGCAGGGGTTCCGGCTCCAGCTTCGGGGAGCGCGCATAGTTGGAGAAGTCGTTGACCATGGCCTTCATGGCCTCGACCTGCTGAACGATGGTATGAGTGGCGCGGTCCACCACCCGGGCGTCGTCCTCCGGCAGCTTGGTCAGCAGCTTGTGACGCAGCCGCTCCGCCGAGAGCTGGATGGGGGTTAGGGGATTTTTGATCTCATGGGCCAGGCGCCGGGCCACCTCGCCCCAGGCGGCGTCGCGCTGGGCCGTGATCAGACGGGTAATGTCGTCGAAGACCACCACGTGGCCGCTCTCCTGGCCATCGGGATGGATCAGGGGACTGCCACGGCACATGAGCACCTGGCGGCCCTCGGCGCCAAAGAGGACGACCTCCTGGCGCCATTCGGCGTGGCCCTCCAGATGAGTCCGCACTGCGTCCACCCAGGCCACCAGGCCAGGATGGGTGGCATTGAGGGCATCCAGGCCGCCATCGCTCATGTCTGGTTCCGTCAGGCCCAGGATCTGATGGGCCGCCGGGTTGGCGGTACGCAGACGATGTTCACCGTCGAGGACGACCACACCCGAGGAGAGGCGCCCCAGCACCGTCTCCAGATAGACGCGCTCGGCCTCGACGGCCTGCTGGGAGCGGGCCGCGGCGTCCCGAGCCCGGGCCAGGCGCCGGGTCATGGAATTGAAGGAGGCGACCAGAAAGCTGAGTTCGTCTTCGTGACCGGGCAAGGGCAAGCGCTGCTCGTAGTCCCCCTCCGCCACGGCGCGGGTGCCGCGGGCAATGGCCGCCACCGGCTCCACCAGGCGCCAGGCGGTATGGAAGGCGGCAAGCAGGGCGGCCATGAGGCCGAACAGCAGAACCAGGGAGAGGGTGAGGGAGAAGCTCAGTTTCAGGGACTGGCGCAGATAGGCCAACTCCTTGTAGCGGTTGTAGGCCTTCTCCAGATTGGCGGCCAGTTCGCTGATGCGTTCGGAGGTCGGGAAGATGGCCTGCATGACCAGGTTGCGCCCTCCTCGGTCCGCCACCAGTACCCGCACCACCATCTCCTGGTTGGCGGCGGTCTCCAGTTCGACCTGATTGGTTCCGCCACTGGCACGTCTCAGCACCTCGCGATCGGGCAGATTGGGCACCAGGACGGTCGGGTCCTCGCTGGAATTACCCCGCACCTGGCCATTGGCCCCGAAGACGGCGATCTCCAGGGCCCCCGCCTGTTGCCGCAACTGGCCCAGGCTCAGGGCCAGGGCCGTGGTGGAGCTGTCCTCGATGCCCGCCAGAAGCTGTTCCGTGTAGCGCATCAAAACGCGCTGATTGAGGTCCAGGGAGGCCTGATTGAGGGTGAGGGCATCGATCATGGCCTGGTCGATCTCGACGTCGAACCAGGAGTCGATACCCCGTAACAGGAAGCCCAGGGAGTAGTAATAGACGACGACCACGGGCAGCAGGGAGATGAGAGCGAAGAGCAGGACCAGACGGCCGGTGAGGCGGGAACCGGCGACCTTGTGGCGATAACCCTGCACCAGTCTGACCAGATTGGTCAGCACCATGGCGGCGAGTACCAGCAGGCCGATAATGACGATGAACATGAGGGGCACGAAGGCCCGGCTCAGGGATTCGGAGTTCTGCACCGCGCCGCTCATCAGGTCCAGGGCGACCAGGAGCACGACCAACAGCAGGATCACCGGGATCAAGCCCGGCCGGCGCCACTGCGTCAAGGTCGCAAGGGCCAGGTGGTCCAGCCCGACGAAAGCTTCCAGGAGGGAAGGAGATAGGCCGTGGGCCGCAGGGGCAGGGGCAGTTCCTCGATGTCGAGGGCGATCTTGAGATCGACCCGATAGTCCTTACCCGCCGCGAGTTCCCCCCGGTTGAGCAGGGGCAGGTCGTGCAGGTCGCCGAGGGCGGCAATGGCGGCGTCGCGGGTCACGTAATTATGACCGGCCCCGCCGGGCATGGGGCTCACCTGGTAGCGTTCCGCCAGGGGTTGGTAGCGGATCTCGTAACGCAGACGGCGATCCACCAGGCTGGAATCCCAGACCCAGGCATCGGTTTCACGGACCTGGATGTGGGCCTCCAGTGTGAGGGGCACCCCGTTGTCCAGGGCCTCCAGGGCCACCGGGCTCAGGTCCGGGACAAAGCGGGCATCCATGACCAGTTCTTCGCCCACGGCGCGGATCTTGACGTCTTCGATCTGAAAGGCCGGCTTGGCGTTGCCCAGGCTGGGCAACAGCAGCAGGA
>JBASIS010000063.1:0-21264 GCA_049654905.1 Chromatiaceae bacterium | reverse complement strand
GCCCCGTGCCCTGCGCATCCGCCTGGCCGCTCCCACCGGCAAGGCCGCCGCGCGCCTGAATGAATCGATAGCCGGCGCCGTCGCCAGCCTGCCCCTGGCGGGACTCGCCAATGGCGAGGCGGTGCGCGCCACCATTCCCGTCACCGTCACCACCCTGCACCGCCTGCTGGGCAGTCGCCCCGATACCCGTCGCCTGCGGTACCACGCCGGCAACCCCCTGGCCCTGGAGGTGCTGGTCATCGACGAGGCCTCCATGGTCGATCTGGAGATGATGGCCGCCGTCCTCGCCGCCCTGCCGCCGAGCGCCCGCCTCATCCTGCTCGGGGACAAGGACCAGCTCGCCTCGGTGGAAGCCGGCGCCGTGCTCGGCCAACTCTGCCAGCGCGCGGGCGAGGGTCATTACACCCCGGAAAGCCGCGACTGGCTGGCCGACGCGACTGGGGAGAGCCTCGACCCGGCCCTGATCGACCCGGCCGGGCGCCCCCTTGATCAGGCCATCGTCATGCTGCGCCACAGCCACCGCTTCGCCGCGGACAGCGGCATCGGCCAACTGGCGGCGGCGGTCAATGCGGGCGACAGGGCTGCGGTTCTTGAGATCTGGACCCATAACCATCCGGATCTCGCCCTGGCGGTAGTCGAGAACCGGGAGGACCCGGGCTTGGGGTCCCTCGTCCGGGACGGGCGGCTAGCCGCCGCTGGCTCAACCCCGGCTCCGGGAGCGCCCCCGACGCAGGTGGGTTACCGCCATTACCTAACGGTCTTGCGCCAGAGCCGCCCCGCCCCGGATGCGGATGCCGACGCCTTCGACGCCTGGGCGCGGGTGGTTCTCAAAGCCCAGGGCCAATTCCAGGTGCTGTGCGCCCTGCGTCGGGGGCCCTGGGGCATCGAGGGGCTGAATCAGGGTATCGCCCAGGCGCTCCAGGAGGCCGGGCTTATCGAAGCAAGCCGGGGTTGGTATCTGGGGCGTCCGGTGCTGGTCACCCGCAATGACTATGGTCTGGGCCTGATGAATGGGGACATCGGCGTCACCCTGGCCCACCCCGGGAAGCCGGGGCAGCCGGCAATCCCGCGCGTGGCCTTCCCCGCGGGCGATGGCCAGGACGGCATCCGCTGGATCCTCCCCAGCCGCCTCCAGGCAGTGGAGACCGTCTATGCCCTCACGGTACACAAATCCCAGGGTTCGGAATTCACCCATGTCGCCCTGGTCCTACCCGAGCACCCGAGCCCGATCCTCACCCGGGAGCTGCTCTACACCGGCATCACCCGCGCCCGGAACTATTTGACCCTGGTCCGTCCGGGGGGAACGGAGGTGCTGACCCAAGCCGTCCGGCGCCAGGTGCTGCGGGCCAGTGGCTTGATGGCGGTCGAGGACCCGTTCCTGCATGGCTAGCCCCCCACTGCCGGGATAAACTAGCGTCCGACCTTCCAGGCGACCCCCGGGCCGCCTGGGACCCCCGACCCCATTGACGCCACCTTCTGATGAGTACGAGACCCGCCATGGAACTCTCCACCCTGACCGCCGTGTCCCCCATTGATGGCCGCTATGGCTCCAAGACCGAGGACCTGAGGCCCATCTTCAGCGAACTCGGCCTCATCCGGCACCGGGTGCTGGTGGAGATCCGCTGGCTCCAGGCCCTCGCCGCCCACCCCGGCATCCCCGAGGTGCCGCCCCTCTCCCCTCATGCCCGCCATCTGCTGGAGGGCATCGTCGCGAACTTCTCCGAGGAGGACGGGCACCGGGTCAAGAACATCGAGCGCACCACCAACCACGACGTCAAGGCGGTGGAATACTTCATCAAGGAACACATCGCCGGCAACGCGGAATTGGAGGCGGTCAGCGAGTTCATCCACTTTGCCTGCACCTCGGAGGACATCAACAATCTTGCCCATGCCCTCATGCTGCGGGAAGGGCGGGGCCAAGTGCTGCTCCCCCGGATGGACGAGATCATCGCCGCGATCCGCGCCCTGGCGCACCGGCTGGCGGACCAGCCCATGCTGGCGCGCACCCACGGCCAGCCCGCTTCCCCCACCACCCTGGGCAAGGAGCTGGCCAATGTGGCGGCCCGCCTCGCCCGCCAGCGCGACCAGGTCGCCGAGGTCCCCCTGCTGGCCAAGATCAACGGCGCCGTGGGCAACTACAACGCCCACCTCGCCGCCTATCCCGACCTGGATTGGCCCGGCCTGGCCCAAGGCTTCGTCGAGGGCTTCGGCCTGACCTGGAACCCCTATACCACCCAGATCGAGCCCCACGACTACATGGCGGAGCTGTTCGACGCCCTGGCCCGCTTCAATACCATCCTGATCGATTTCTGCCGCGATCTCTGGGGCTACATCTCCCTGGGCTATTTCCGCCAGCGGACCATCGCCGGTGAGGTTGGCTCCTCGACCATGCCCCACAAGGTCAATCCCATCGACTTCGAAAACGCCGAGGGCAACCTGGGCCTGGCCAACGCCATCCTGGAGCATCTGGCCCGCAAGCTGCCCATCTCCCGCTGGCAGCGGGACCTGACGGATTCCACGGTGCTGCGCAACCTGGGCGTCGGCTTTGCCCACCTCAGTATCGCCCTCCAGTCCGGCCAGCGCGGCATCGCCAAGCTGGAGCCCGACCCCGTCCGCCTCGCCGCCGATCTCGACGCCAACTGGGAGGTCCTGGCGGAACCCATCCAGACGGTGATGCGCCGGTACGGCATCGACAAGCCCTACGAAAGACTCAAGGAACTCACCCGCGGACACCGCATCGGCCGGGAGGAGCTTGCCCGCTTTATTGATGGCCTGGAGATGCCGGAGGAGGCCAAGGCCCGCCTGCGGGAACTGACGCCCGAGACCTACATTGGCAATGCCGCGGAGCAGGCGCGGGGTATCTGAGCGAAGGATGGCCACCGGAGCGGCCCTGCTCATGGATGATCGCTAGCGCCCGGGCGAACGGGGCTCAGGGCGGCGACCGGCCTCGGGGCCTGAAGGCCCCTGGCTCAATGCCGAGCCTGCGCATCCGGGACCTCAGGGTATCCGGATGGACGTCCAGGAGGCGGGCGGTGCCAAAGGGTCCCTCCACCCGTCCCAGGGTCTGGGCAAGGGCCCGCTCGATGTGACGCCGGGTGACGACCCCCAGGGGCTCGATCGTCTGGGACGGGAGGCTGGACGGCGGCGGGACTGGCGCTGGCGACGGTGGGCTAAGGGGCCCCGCGCCCAGGGCCCGCTCGACCTCGAGGCGCTGGCCATCGCCGAGGATGGCGGCCCGCTCGATCACGGACGCGAGTTCGCGCACATTGCCCGGCCAGGGATAGGCCCGCAAGAGCGCCAGGTCCGCCGGGGTCGGCAGCCGCGGCGTCAGACCGAGCCGCTCCGCCGCCCGATGGGCGAAGTGGTTGGCCAGAGTCGGAATGTCCTCGGGACGTTCCCGCAGGGCCGGGAGCTGGATGGGGAAGACGTTGATGCGATACCAGAGATCCTCGCGAAAATCGCCCTCGCGGACCATGGCCTGGAGGTCGCGATGGGTCGCGGCGATCAGGCGCACATCGACCTGCAGGGGGTGCTGACCGCCCACGCGCTCAAAGGTGCCATCCTGCAGAATCCGCAAGAGCCGCACCTGGATGGCCGAGGTCAGTTCGCCGATCTCATCGAGAAAGAGGGTGCCGCGATCGGCGCGCTCGAACCAACCCAGGCGGCGATTGGCGGCACCGGTGAAGCTGCCGCGTTCGTGGCCGAAGAGCTCCGAGTCCACCAGGTCCGGCGGTATGGCGCCACAATTGACCCGCAGAAAGGGCCCCTGGGCCCGGGAAGAGCGGACGTGAATGGCCCGGGCAATGACCTCCTTGCCGGAACCCGTCTCCCCGAGAATCAGGACCGGGGCCGTCGCGGGGGCGACTAATTCGACGCCGCGCATCACCTCCCGGAGGCCGGAACCGCCACCGATGAGGGTGTCCGTGATCTCCTGGCGACCGAGTCGCGCCAGCAGAGAGCGACGATCCGCCTCCGCCGCCTCCCGCAGGGCGGTCAATTCCTTGAGCCGCAAATGGTTGCGCAAGGCCACGGCGATGGGTTCGCGCAGGGCCAGCAGCCGGGGAGCCGGAGGCGACCCCAAGCCACCGACGGCGTCCATTCCCAGGAGCAGGGCCCCCAAGGGCTCGCCCTGGCTGGCCAGGCCCACCGCCAGCAGATCCCCCGTCCAACTCGCCGGCACCAGACCCGGCAGCCGCTGGCGGACATCCTCGGCCCGGCCCTGGACCAGATCATCACCCAGGCACCAGCGGCGCAAGGGGGCGAAGGGCGGCAGGGGGTCGAGCCCCTGACCGGGCACCGCCGGCGTCATGCCGCATTGAGCGGCGGATTTCAACCGGGCCTGCTCCTGGTCCAGCTCCAGGATC
The DNA here is from genome assembly GCA_049654905.1 of Chromatiaceae bacterium. Classification (GTDB taxonomy): domain Bacteria; phylum Pseudomonadota; class Gammaproteobacteria; order Chromatiales; family Chromatiaceae; genus M0108. Next base: position 16,900 of record JBASIS010000063.1, on the reverse strand, counting down.
AGCAGGCGCTCAAAGATGACATGGCGGCCAAGGCCCGCGGCAATCTCCTCGATCACCTCATCCAACCGGCCATGACTGGCGGCCAGGCGCCAGAGCCCGAGCAGGGTCGTCGTCAGGTTATCCATGGTCCGGGAGTATAACGGAAATTCCAACATATTCACCGGAATTTCCGTCTTATTTAACGGATTATGCAAATCCCGGGGTTCGAGGGTGGTGATCTCGGCCCATCAGAGCCTTTCCATCGGGCAAAACCAAGCGAAAACTATAACAAAGTCTATTAAAACAGATGGATGGATCTTCCATTTCGGCCAGGCCCATCCCTTTGGCATCTTTCTTGAGTAGGCCTAGACATACCAACCCTCATAACCCGGAGCCCCACCATGATCCGCCACTCCCTTGCCACCCTTGAGAACTTTTACCAGTGGCATCGCAGCCGCCTGCTGATCCTCGCCAGCCTGGCCGGCTTGATGATGATCGCCTTCGCCAGCCTGGGGGTCATGCAAAACCTGGGCTGGTTGGCTAACCCGGATGCCTCCTGGACCTCTTCGACCCTGCTGCTGATCTTTTTGGCGGCCTTGGGCTGCGAGTATCTGGATTCCAGCCTGGGCATGGGCTATGGCACGACCCTGACACCGCTCCTGATGCTCGCGGGATACGCGCCGCTCGAGATCGTACCCGCCGTCCTCCTGTCGGAGCTGCTAACTGGCCTTGCCGCCGGGGCCATGCATCATCGCGACGGCAATATCGACCTGCGCACCAACCTCGCCGCTCGCCGTACCTTTGGCCTGCTGGGGCTCTTGAGCGCGGTGGGCGCCATCGTGGCGGTCATGCTGGCGGTCAAGATCTCGGCTCAATGGTTTTCGCTGTTGATCGCCATCATCGTCTTGACCATGGGTCTGGTGACGCTCCTCACCGCCCGCCGGCAGTTTCGCTACAACACCGGTGGCATCCTGGCCATCGGTCTGGTCGCCGCCTTCAACAAGGGGCTCAGCGGTGGCGGTTATGGTCCCCTGGTGACCTCGGGACAAGTCGTTTCGGGGGTGCCGGCGCGCCAGGCGGTGGCCATCACCTCCATGGCGGAGGCCCTCACCTGCGCCGTGGGCCTGGGTGCCTACCTCTTCTTCCAGAGCGGCATAGACTGGTCCCTGACCCTGCCCCTGGTAGCCGGCGCCTTGCTGTCCGTGCCCCTGGCCACCGCGACCGTCAAGCACCTGCCAGAGACCGGCATCCGGCGCGGCGTGGGCCTCTTCACCCTGGTCTTAGGGGCCATCCTCCTGGCGCGGTTGCTGGGATAACCTGGCGCGATTGACGGGATAAAGGAGCCCCCGGCAGGGGGCATCAGGCTGGGACTGACCCACCCGTCTGCCTGACCGCCTGCCCCGAGGTCAACCGGCATCAGTCGGCCAGGGAGACCCGGAAGGCCAGAACGGTCCGCCGGTAGGTGCGGATCACCCCCACCAGCAGCCCCTCCAGGACTAGGGCGGACAGCGCGAGGGCCAGGCCGGCGGGGCGAGCCAGTTCCGGGATGAAGAGGGCTCCCATCATCAAGAGCAGTGCCAGCAGGTGGAGGCCAAACTGGACGCGGGCCCAGGGAATGGGAAGCAGGGTGCCCATGTGCGGCAGGCGCAGGTCAAAACGGCCCGAGGTGACCTGCCGGTGCTGGAGATGGAACCAGGCCAGGAAAGGCATGATCTTGAACAGCATACCCGCGGGCAGGCCCAGCCCCAGACCCACCAGGAGCAGAACACCGATCGTGGTCGGCGGCGCGCCCAGGACCCAGGCCAGCCCGCCCCCACCCAGGACGAGCATGGCGCACCACCAGTGGAGCAGGGTGGGCTCGGGGCGGCGACGTCCCCGCTTGATCAGCAATCCCAGCGTCAGCAGGGCAAAAAGGACAAAACCCAGGGCTGTCGCGCCCAGGGCCAGCCGGGCACCCACCAGGTCCCAGCCCAGAATTCCCGCCAGGCTGCCAAGGCCGATCCCGACCAGGAGCAGAGGGGCTAACCAGCTTCTGGCGAACCGGGGATAGGACGAGGTGATATAAAAGAGGGGGATCACCTGGACAGCCACGCCCAGGATCAGCAGTCCCACCCATCCCAGCAGTCCCCAGGTGGCGTGGGCATCGAGCCAGGGGTTGAACGCCGCCAGCCGCAGCCAGCCAAGCAGAGTACCCGTAAGGACCAGGCCCAGGCTCACCGTCATGACCAGCCCCAGGACGGCGGCACGCAGGGCCACGCGCGTCCCGGGGTCACCCCGTGACCGCCCCAGGGCCAGGGTTACCGGGATAACAAAGACCAGTAAGGCTAGGGCGCTAGCGCTGGCACCCACCCCCAGGGCCAGGGTGCCGCCACCCCAGAGGCCCCAGGCCAGGCTCGGGGCACCCAGAGCCAGGCCGGCATGGGTCAGGGTCCCCACCCAGCGGACCCCAGGCACGGGCGCCCCCACCACCACGGGCAGCATCTGCAGGAGGGCGCCGCACATCACCTGGCCGAGATAACCCAAGGTGATAAGATGGACGGCCGCCAGGGCTGCGGGCATCCAGCGCGAGGCCAATAGGCTAGGGCCTTCCCACACCAGCAGCAGGCCGGCGAGGATGGCAAAGAGGGGGCCGGTGAGGAAGAAGCGCGCCGGGATATGAAAGGGCGGTGCCTGGTCGAGGGCCAGCCCGCGGGTATTGATCATTCGCCCACCGGCCAGATGAGGATGCGGTAGCAACCTTCCTGCCCGGACGTCTCCCAACGATGGCCCATGCCGCGCAACATATCGAAGAGGGGAAAGGGCAGACGCCGATGGAGGACATCAAGACGATCTTCAGGCCCTAAATCGGCAAGGGCGTCCAGTATCCGCTCCAGAGGCTCCGGCGGCTCCAGTTGACTGACATCCAGAACCTTGTCCATGGTTCAGCGCGGCCGGAGTTGGTCCAGCAGCCCCTCGGCGTGGGAGGCCAGGCCCTGGTCGGCAAGGGGGTAGAGGATGCCCTCCTCCTTGGCGTTGTGCTGCTGGATGAGAAAATGCAGGGTCTCGACCAGGCCCAGACACTCATCCGGATCGCGCTTGCCGATGGCCCCTTCCAGATCGGCCAGCAGGGCACGCATCTGCCGATGCTCCAGGGTCATGACCTGCACGGGACCCCCGGCGCGGGGATCGACGGCTAACAGCTCGGGGAAGAGGCATTGCTCCTCCCGCGCGAAATGGTCCAGCAGGGCGGCCGCCAGACCCTGGCCGTCACTCACCGCCTGGTCCCAGTCCCTGGCGGCCACGTGCTGCTCAAAATCCGCAAGAAACTGATCACAATGACGATGATCGGCGGTCATGGTGGCGGAGATCGAGTCGGTCATCCCGGTATCCTCGTTTAGAAAGGGGATGCCACTGTTGCCCAGACTCCCGGGGATCGCCTTGATCTTAGTCATATTGCGGCTTGCCGCCCTTTACGGCCCCCCCGGTCTGCCTCAAGGAAAAAATGCGGTCATAAAAAAACCGGCCACGAGAACCTGGGCCGGCTTTTTGTGCAAACCAAGGCGCCCGAGGGCGCCTTGGCCGCGACCAGACATTACATGAGGTCGGTCTTGGTCAGCACGACACGACGCTGTTGGACCGAATCAGCCGGATACTCCGGCAACAGTTCGCGCTTGCCGCGGGATTCGGCGGGGGCGACATTCTGAGCCGGATAGCCCTGGGCAATGATGTAGCTGCGGACGGCGTCGGCACGGCGCTGTCCAAGAGCCATGTTATAGGCATCGGAACCCACGGCGTCGGTATGGCCCGTGACGGTGACCACTTCCGTCTCGGGGGTCGCCTGGATGTCGCGGATGTACTGGTCAATCAAGGCAACCTCTTCCTTGTTGACCACATACCTGGGCACTTCGTACTTGTCGAACTCAAAGTTCAGACGAACGGTAACCGACTCGGCAACCACCACCTTGGGGGCGGCGCAAGGCGGAAGGTTCTTGGGACCGTCCGGGTAGGCACTCTGCCAGCACTCCCCCGCGCTATTGACCCAGAGTTGGCCCTCGGGGAAGGAACGGTCGCCAGCGGCGAACCAGAAGCTATCCTGCTGCTCAACCGCTTGCGTGGCAGGCGCCATCATGGCGACGGCCAGGGCAATCGGCGCCACGCGCCCAAGGGCGCGAAGGGTCTTCGTTGCTTTATACATGTTCTCTTATCCTCTGTTCAGGTTAGAAGGACTTGGTTTAGAAATCGGCGTTTCGGCAAAGGCCTGAAAGTATATATTAGACGAATGACAACAACGACGCCCACCGCCTTTTCCCTCAGCATAGCTTCCGGGAAAGCCGCCCTCCGAAACCGCGGGCACCAGCCTCTGTTGCGACTAATCGTCCGTCGTTCTTAATTGTAGCGTAAACCGCAGACAAAAGTGCAACCTTTTTCAATTTCAGACTTATTCGCAACGCCCCCAACTCCCCTAATACACAACTGATTGAATTAAATGGTTATAACAATGTCAAGAACCGCGTGACAGCTTTGATACTGTATCATTATCGCAACGAATGCCGATCCGGATGAGGTTTCACCTACCCAGGAAAAGCGTGTCACTGGGCATCGCCCTCATCATCGGCAGCCAATTTCTCTTTGCCGCAATGGGTGTTGGGATCCGATTTCTCGCCGACGGGGTGCCCAACGAGGTACTGGTGTTTTTTCGCAACATCATGAGCCTGGGTCTGCTCGCCCCCTGGCTGTTCCGGGATGGACTCCCGAGGCTGCGCACCCAGGTCCCCCATCTGCACCTGCTGCGCGGCGGCGCCGGACTAGCGGCCATGTACTGCTTTTACTACGCCATCAGGCACCTGCCCCTGGCGGAGGCCATGGTCCTGCTCCTCGGCGCCCCCCTCTACATCCCCCTCATCGGTCTTCTCTGGCTCAAGGAGCCGGTGCCGGGACGGGTCTGGCTCGGGGTAGCCCTGGGATTTGGCGGCGTCCTGGTCATCATGCATCCCGGCTTCGGGGGCATTTCCACCCCCGTAGTCATCGCCCTGCTCGGCGGTTTCTTCGCCGCCATCGTCCAGGTCACCATCCGCCGGCTCTCGGGCACCGAACCCACCCTGCGCATCGTCTTCTATTTCGCCTTCACGGGGACCCTCCTCTCGGGCGTGCCCCTGGCCTGGGCCTGGAGTACGCCCTCCCCCCGCGATCTCCTCTGGCTGCTGGCCGTCGCCAGCTTTTCCACCCTGGGCCAGGTCTGCCTGACCCTGGGCCTTTCGATGGCCAGCGTCGCCCGCCTGGGGATTTTCAGCTACTTCTCGGTCATCTTCGCCGCCGCCTTCGGCTGGCTGCTGTGGCAGGAACCCATCACCAGTTGGCAGGTGGCCGGTTCGCTCCTGATCCTGCTGGCGGGGCTGCTGGCAGGCGGGTAACGGCTCCCGGGGCGGAGATCCAGTCAGGAGCCGCGGCAAAAAAGGGAGTCTGAACCGCCCGCCCGGGATGGCCTTGGCGGCGATTCCTTATATACCCAGCGCTGGTCACTCGCCGGCCTAACGCGGGAGGGCCGGGTAGGGGCTGGCGGGGGTATCGACAGCAGGGATGCTATCGTCAAGCCTACCGGGAGGTATTCACGGCGTCCCCCGTCAGACACTACCCGGCCAGGAACACCGAACACTCAGGGGTGTTGGGTATAGAAATAGTCCCTCCCTCACCCAACCCAGACCCGGGCATTGCGGAACAGCCGCATCCAGGGCCCATCCTCGCCCCAGCCGTCTGGATGCCAGCTATGCTGCACGGCGCGAAAGACCCGTTCCGGATGAGGCATCAGGATGGTGGCCCGGCCATCCCGGCTGGTCAGGCCGGCGATGCCCAGGGGCGAGCCATTGGGGTTGGCCGGATAGCGCTCGGCGATGCCACCGGCATTTTCCACATAACGCACCACCACCCGGCTGCCGGCGGACCGCAGGTGATCGCCATCGCGGAACTCAGCCCGACCCTCGCCGTGAGCCACGGCGATGGGCAGCCGAGAACCCGCCATGCCGGCCAGGAGGATGGAGGGCGTCTCCAACACCTCCACCATCAGGGTGCGGGCCTCGAACTGCTCGGAGCGATTGCGGACGAAGTGGGGCCAATGCTCGGCTCCCGGGATGAGTTCCCGCAGGTTCGACAGCATCTGACAGCCGTTGCAGACCCCCAGGGTAAAGGTGTCGGGGCGCGCGAACCAGGCCTGGAACTGGTCGCGGACCGCGGGATTGAAAAGGATGGATTTGGCCCAGCCCTCGCCGGCGCCCAGGACGTCGCCATAGGAAAAACCACCGCAGGCGACCAGGCCCCGGAAACCATCCAGGGCGACCCGCCCGGCCATGATGTCCGACATGTGGACATCGACGCAGGCAAAGCCCGCCTGATGGAAGGCCGTAGCCATCTCCACCTGACCGTTGACGCCCTGTTCCCGCAGCACCGCCAGCCGCGGCCGGGCCCCGCGCAGAATGAAGGGGGCGGCGATATCCTCCTCGGCATCGAAGCTCAGTTCGACGTGCAGACCGGGGTCGCCCCGGTCACCGATGCGGTCATGTTCCTCGGCGGCGCAATCCGGGTTGTCGCGCAGGGATTGCATCGCCAGGGTCGTCTCGGACCAGACCCGCTGGAACTCCTTGCGCGTCCCCGCCAGGACGGCAACCCCGTGACGCAGGAAGCGGATGGCCCCCTCCCCAGCGACCCCGGGACTGCCGATCACGAAGGCGACGGCCCCCAGGCCGTGATCATGCAGCAGCTTGAGGACATCGTCGGTGTCGGTGTGACGGACCTGGATGACAGCGCCCAGCTCCTCGCTGAAGAGGGCGGCGCCGGGCTCGCCGCCCAGGGCGTCCAGATCGATCTCGAGCCCGCACCGCCCGGCGAAGGCCATCTCGCACAGGGTAACGAAGAGACCGCCGTCGGAGCGGTCGTGGTAGGCCAGGGCCAGGCCCTCCCCCGCCAGTTCGCGGATGGCGGCGAAGAAGCGCTTGAGCGACTCCGGATGTTCCAGATCCGGCCCCTGGTTCCCGACCTGCCCAAAAACCTGGGCCAGACAGGAACCCCCCAGGCGGTTGCGGCCCGCCCCCAGGTCGATGAGGATCAAATCCGTATCGCCGAGATCGATGCGTAACTGGGGCGTCAGGGTGCGGCGGGCATCGGCGACGGGGGCGAAGGCGGAGACAATCAGCGACAGGGGCGCCGTCATGGCGCGCCGCTCGCCGTCCACCGCCCAGATCGTCTTCATGCTCATGGAATCCTTGCCCACCGGGATGGCGATCCCCAGGGCCGGGCAAAGCTCCAGGCCCACCGCCTTGACCGTCTCGAAGAGCCGGGCGTCCTCGCCGGGATGACCCGCCGCGGCCATCCAGTTAGCGGAGAGCTTGATGTCGCCGATGGCGGCGATATCCGCCGCCACCAGGTTGGTAATGGCCTCGCCCACCGCCATGCGCCCGGAGGCGGCGGCGTCGATCAGAGCCAGAGGGGCGCGCTCACCGATAGCCATGGCCTCGCCGCCGTAGCCAAAGCCGTCGCGGCTGGTCACCGCTACGTCCGCCACCGGCACCTGCCAGGGCCCGACCATCTGGTCCCGCGCCACCAGGCCGGTAATGCTGCGGTCGCCGATGGTGATCAAGAAGGTTTTGTCCGCCACCGTTGGCAGACGCAGCAGCCGCAGGGCCGCCTCCTTGAGGTCCAGCCCGGCCAGATCCAGGGCCGGCTTGTGGAAGGAGTGATGATGGACATCCCGCAACAGGCGCGGCGCCTTGCCGAAGAGCAGGGGCATGGGCATGTCGATGGGGTTATTGGCGAAGTGGGCGTCGCCCAGGAGCAGGTGCTCCTCCGCCGTCGTCTCGCCCACCACGGCGTAGGGGCAGCGCTCGCGCTCGCAGAGGCCCTTGAACTCCTCCAGCCGCTCGGCGGCGATGGCCAGGACATAGCGCTCCTGGGACTCGTTGCACCAGATCTCCATGGGCGACATGCCGGGATCGTCGTTGGGCACCGCCCGCAACTCGAATCGCCCGCCGCGACCGGCATCGTGGACCAGCTCGGGCAAGGCGTTGGAGAGGCCCCCGGCGCCGACGTCATGAATGAAGAGGATGGGGCTGTCCTCGCCCCGGGCGCAACAGCGATCGATGACCTCCTGGCATCGGCGCTGCATCTCCGGATTGGCGCGCTGCACCGAGGCGAAATCCAGGTCCTCCGCCGAGGCCCCGGAGGCCATGCTGGAGGCCGCGCCGCCGCCCAGACCAATGAGCATGGCCGGCCCGCCCAGCACCACCAGAGGAGAGCCCGCCGGGAAGGGGTGCTTATGGACGTGTTCAGGGCGGATGTTGCCCAGGCCACCGGCGAGCATGATGGGCTTGTGATAGCCTCGCAACTCGGTACCACTGGGCCCCGGTACCGCTTGCTCATAGGTGCGGAAGTAGCCGCATAGGTTGGGGCGGCCATATTCGTTATTGAAGGCCGCCGCGCCGATGGGGCCTTCGAGCATGATATCCAGGGCCGAGACGATGCGTCCCGGCCGGCCGTGATCCTGCTCCCAGGGCCGTTCCAGGCCGGGGATACGCAAATTGGAGACCGAAAAGCCACAGAGCCCCGCCTTGGGCTTGGAGCCGCGTCCGGTGGCGCCCTCGTCGCGGATCTCGCCTCCCGAGCCGGTGGCCGCGCCCGGTTCCGGGGCGATGGCCGTGGGGTGGTTGTGGGTCTCGACCTTCATGAGGATGTGGATCTCCTCGTCATGCTCGCCATAGACCCCGTCCTCGGGGTCGGGCATGAAGCGCCGGCCTTCCCCGCCCTGGATGACGGCGGCATTGTCGCGGTAGGCCGAGAGCACCTGGTCCGGGGACTGCTCGGTGGTGTGGCGGATCATGCCGAAGAGGGAATGACGCTGGGGCTGGCCGTCGATGACCCAACTCGCATTGAAGATTTTGTGGCGGCAATGCTCCGAATTCGCCTGAGCAAACATCATCAATTCCACGTCGGTGGGATTGCGGTTCAGGGCAACGAAACTCTCCACCAGGTAGTCGATCTCGTCATCCGACAGGGCCAGGCCCAGGTCGCCATTGGCGCGTTCCAGGGCGGCACGGCCACCCGCCAGCAGGTCCACCCTCAGGCAGGGCCGCGGCTCGGCCTGGGAGAAGAGGCAGGCGGCGTCTTCTTCGTCGAACAGCACCTGTTGGGTCATGCGGTCATGAAGGGCCGCCTCGGCCGCCCCTTGCTGCTCGGGGGTCAGAGGTCCCTCGGTAGTCGCCAACCAGTAGGCAGTGCCACGCTCGATACGCCGAATTTTGTGCAGGCCGCAATTGTGGGCGATATCGGTCGCCTTGGAAGACCAGGGGGAGAGGGTCCCCGGCCGGGGGACCACCAGCAGGAGTTCACCGCTGGGCTCGTGCCCGTTCAGCTTGGGCCCGTAGCGCAAGAGGCGGTCCAGGACCGCGCGCTCCCCCTCGTCCAGGGTTTGCTCTAGCTCGATGAAATGCCGGAATTCGGCATAAAGGCTCAGATTTTCGCCCAACTCGGCCGCCAGGCGCCTTTCAAGCTTGCGCAGGCGGAAATCGGAAAGGGCGGGGGCGCCGCGTAGGACAAGCATGGGCAAGGGGCTCCGGCGGAGGGGTCTGGATGTCGGGCATGATACCCCAAGGGCCGAGGGCGGGGAGGGGCAAAGGCCCGGTGACCCGGCGCCACCCGAACCCGACCCAGCAAAGGCCGGCCGAGGGCCAGAACTAGGAGGCGGGGGCAGTCCAGGGCAGGGCGATGATGCCGTCCACCATGAAGCCGGAGGGCTGCCCCAGTTCGTCGTAGCAGGTACAGCGCCTGCCTTCGAAATGGAAGTCGCCGATATAGCGGTGAGAGATCTTGCGGCGCAAGTTGCTGGCCAGGTCGAGGCCCAGGAGGTGACAGACGAGGGCGCGGATGACGCCGGCGTGGGCGACCAGGAGCAGGGTTTGGGATGGGTGATCCGCGGCCATATCCAGGAGTCTAGCCAGGCAGCGGGTCTGCATCTGGCGGAAGCTCTCGCCGCCGGGAAAGACGTAATCCGGATCCTGTTTGAACTGGGGGTAGGCCTTCATCACCTCGTCCTTATCGAGGCCAAAGAGCTCGCCGTAGTTGATCTCGTTGAAGGCGACATGACTTTCCACCGCGTCACGACCCCGGCGGCGGGCATAGTAGATGGCCGTATTACGGGCGCGGCCCAGATCGCTGGAATGGATGGCATCAAATACCAGTTTCCGGGTCGTCAGACAATGGTCCACGTCGAGAAGATCGCTCTCCCAGTTGCTGGCCCGCGGGGCATCGCCCCAGCCCATGATGCGCCGGGCCTCATTGCTCTGGGTGCGAAAATGGCGAACCAGAATCAGACGCATGACGGCTCCCGCTAGACTCCGCCGCCCAAGGGCCCGAAGAGGTCGTCGAGCACCGCGTGGATGGCGGTCGCGAACTCCTCGAAGGAATGGGGCTTGACGATATAGTCCTCGACCTCGTAGCGAAAGGCGGCGGCCCGGTCGTTAGGCTCGTTGGATGAGGTCAGCACGATGACCCTCAGGTCCCGCAGTTCAGGGTCCGCCCGAAGCGCCTGGAGAAACTCGATGCCGCTCATCCGCGGCAGATTAAGGTCGAGGAGGATCAGGCCCGGCGGATCGATCCGTGCCCGGCCCTTGCCCCGCAACAGCTCCAGGGCCTCGGTGGCGGTGCGGGCCACGTAGAGGGGAATGGGGATGGCGTGCCGCTTGAGGGCGCGCTGCACCGTCATGACGTCGACGCGATCATCCTCCACGAGCAGAATGCCGCTGCCAGGTTTGCTCATCTCGGTAGGTCTCGGTTGGTTTGTACGTCGTCCCCACCAGGGTCAAGCGCCTGTTCCCGCTTGGCCCAGGTGAATACGAAGCGGCAGCCGCGCCGCTTGCCCTTCCTATCCGCCAGATCCTCCAGGCGGACGGTACCCCCATGCTCCTCCACCAGCTTCTTGACCAGGGCCAGGCCAATGCCGGTGTTAACGCCGTAATCCTTGACGCTCAGGGTCTGGAACATGAGAAACACCTTGTCCTGGAACTCCGGGGGTATGCCCGGGCCATCATCCTCGATGGCAAAGAGCCACAAGTCCGCCAGATCCTGGCCCGAAACCCTGACCCAGCCATGATCACGGTCATGGTGACGAATGGCGTTGGCGATCAGATTGGCGAAGACCTGAGACAGATGCAGCCGATCGGTGTGAAGGACCGGCAGCCCCAGGGCAATCTTGACTTTGAAATGACTAGGGGGAGCCAGGGTATCCACGACCTCCGCCACCAGGGTCCCCACGTCCACTTCCTCCAGGCTCCCCGCCACCCGGCCGATCCGGGAATATTCCAGGAGGCCCTCGATAAGGGCATTCATGCGCGCCACCCGGTCGCGCAGCAAATCGAGTTGCTCCTGGGTCTCGGGAGTCAGGCGGTCCTGGAGGTCCTCCTTGAGCCATTCCGACAGGTTGGCGATGCCGCGCAGGGGTGCCTTGAGATCGTGGGAGGCGACATAGGCGAACTGCTCCAGGTCCCGCGCCCGCCGCTCGGACTCGAAGGTACGCCGCTCCACCCGGTGTTCGAGAGTCATGTTGAGGCACTGCATGGCCTGCTCCGCCCGGCAGCGCTCGGCGATTTCGACGTTAAGGGCCTCGTTGGCGCGGGATAACTCCAGGGTACGCTCCGCCACCAGCCGCCGCACCTGGCGGTCGCGCCCGGTGAGGGCCAGAAGATAAACACAGGTCAGCAGGGTGAAGACCAGTCCCATGATCGGAATCAGCCAGACCCCCCACCCCTTGGTCTGGAAGGCGCCGGGCACCGGGGTACAGACCAGGGTCCAGGTCAGATCCCCGGCCTGCACCCGGCCTTCATAGGAAGTGGCGATCGAGTCCGTCAGCCCGTTGGCCTCGTCCCGGAGGCGGGAGCGATGGACATAGAAAAGGTGCTGCTTCTGGGTGCCATCCCGAGACCAGAAGGCGATATCCACACCGCTGGGGCCCAGGCTGGCCATGGCCTCATCGATGAGTTCGCCAAACCGGAAGACGCCGATGGCAAAGCCGCGCACCTCCTGATCCTCAATGCCTACCGGCTCGGCATCGATATCATTTGGCATCTCCAGCCCCTCGCCTTCCTCGACCCGGGTAAAGACGGGACGATAAATGGAGAAGAGGCTTTCCCCGTCCTGGTCCTGCCGGATTTCAGGCTCGCCCACCAGCAGCGTCCGGAGTTCCGCCGCCTTCGACAGGAGTTCCATCACCCGGGGAATGCCCGCCAGGTCCAGGCCCAGCAGGGAGGTGTTTTCCGGGTAGGGCTGAACGTAGAGAATGGGAAAATGGACAGGCCGCTCCGGCGCTGGCTGGCTCTCGCCGCTGGCGGCCTGATCCTGGACCTGAAAGCGTGGTATGCGGGGGCGGACCTTGGCGACGAAATCACGGCGCTGATCACCGGTCACCCGTGGCGCCCATTGCAGCGACTGAATGATGCGGTTGCGTTTGAGGGTCGGACCGACGAACTCGCGGAACTGCCGCCGGGTGACCATGGGGGCGGCATCGAAGAAGCTGCCCAAATCCTGCACCAGACCCAGGGAGTAGTCCAATTCCCGCTGGATCACCAGCAAGCGGTCCCGGGCGGCCTCGGAGAAGGCGGCGAAGTGCCGCTGATTTTCCAGGTCGGCGATCCGCGCCGAGACCAGCCAGGTCCCCAGGGCACCCAGGAGGGCCACCACGAAGATGGGGCCATAGCTGCGCCAGAAGGCCGCCGCCTCGGCAAGCCACTCCCCCACCTTGGCCAGGGGCCACCTCATGCCAGGGCCTCGGGATCGGGGGGGAAGCGCTCGCCGATACGGCGCATGACCTCGTCCATGACCTGGCCCACCGTCTCGTTCATGTCCCAGTTCACCAGGACCGGAATGTCCGCCTTCTGGGCCTGATCGACCATAAAGGTTTGCAGGGTCCAGATCTCGGACAACATTTCACGGTGACGATCAGAGTCGCGATCCGGGGCCTCGCGGCTGCGGCGTTTGAACTGCTCGTCCAACCGCTTGCGCGTCGTCACCGCCAACACCAGAGGCACCAGCACGGACTTGGTCCGCAACTCCGCCAGGTCCAGATAGGTCGGCATCACATGCACACCATCGACGATGAGGTCGGTCCGTTCCTTGACGGCGCGGACAATGGTCGCCTCCAGGGCCACGCGTACCGTGCCGAACTGGGCCAGAAATCCCGCTATGACCGGGTCCTGGGCGGAGGCCGCCGACCCTTCCACCTGGGGTAGGCCCCGCCAGGCGTCAAAACTGGAATAGCCCAGGGTCGGCGCCACATGGGGCACCAGATAACAGCGGATGATCTCGCGCATCATGTCCGTGGACTGGGTGCGGACGATATCCAGCAGGTAGGCCAGGCGGGTGGCCAGGGTGCTCTTGCCGGTCCCGGTGGCACCGCCCAGCAGGATGATGAGGGGCTCGCCGCTATCATTGAAACGGCAGCGCGACAGGAAGCGGTTGCCCGCATCCTGAAAGCCCCCGGACTTGAGGGTGGCATAGACCACCTGACGCAGTTCCTTGCGCCCCACCTGATTCACGCCCTGCTCGCGCAGGCTGGCGTGGACCAGGGCGGCCCCCCGGGCAGCCACGTCGGAACGGATGCCACAACCCTCCAAATGGCGCGCCAGGACGCCAGTGGAAAAGGGCTCGGACCCCTCCTGGCGGCGCACCACGACCCGGGAAACCCCGCCACCGGCATCATAGTCGCCGCGGATCTGGGTACCGAAGCGACGCTCCAACTCCTCGCCCACCAGACGCCGCAATTCATTGGTGGACATGACCTCGGTATCGCCATCCAACTGATTACGAAGGCGATTAGCAATGGCATAGGCTTGAGTAAAGGAGATGCCAACATCCACCAGCGACTGGACTAGGATGCCGCGCAGGAAGGGCAACCGCTCTCCCGTCGCCGTCTCTACCACTAAGGTCTTACTTGCCATGATTCGGCTCTCCACCACCGACGCCACCGGGTGGCGCCAGTAACCTGGACAAAAAACAGAGTTCCAGTAAAGACAATTGGCCGTGGAAATGAGACACCCCTTTGCTCGCGGGGTGGCGGACCAGGGGCAGGATGGGCACGCCTGACGTCATCATCCCCTTGCGGGATTATCGCCCCGGCACCTGATCCAGCTGGGCAAAGATGCAATTCAGCACGGGCTGATTATCGCCAGGCAGAAAGGAATTTATATTCGAGGCGTAGCCGTGACGGTCGATGCGTCCAAAGTAAAGCTTGGAAGTTTGGTCAATAAAGTAGATATTCGCGTCGCCATCTTCCACTTGCACCAGGTAATTCAGAGGCTGCCTGCCAATGTCTAATTTACCGCAGGCTTTGACAAGGCGATCCACGAAGGCATCGTCTCCAGAATCCTCGACGAGAGAATCCGGGGCGACCAGGGAGCCACCACAGCCAGAAAGCGCCAGTACCGCCAGGATCACCGCCAGGTTGATGCGCTTCGATAACATGGCCGTTACTCCTAGGGATGGTGTCATGGTTAGGGATGGGTGTTGGACCGAGGCGACGTGGCCGGTACTAGCCAACTCGGGAATCAATCGGGTCGTTTCGCGGGCCATTTTAGTACCCGCGCGCCCATAGTCCAGCCTCTTTTCAAAATTAGGATTTTATGGCGCTCCCCCCTGACAATGGGGGCCCCGGACCGGAAAATCATTTGATCCCTCGTGGTGTCCCTATGTCCAATCTGATCAAACTCCTTCATGAAACGGCCTCCTTGCGGGCCGATTATCAGCGACTGCACCAGGATCTCACGGGTCTCTCGGTGCACCGCCTCCTGTTTCTGGTCCGGCCTGGCGCACGACAGCAAGTGGATGCCCGATTCCAGCAGCTGTTCCAGCGCCTGGGAGAACTGCGGGAAGAGATGGGACGCTTGACCCCCGATGACCTCGCCATCCGCAGGGGAGAAGAACTCTGCCAGGCCCTCAAGGACTTCCACCAAGCCTTGGGCGAGACCCTGAGTCAACTCGAAATCCTCCGCCGGGCGCAAGCCAGCCAAACCACCAGGGTCCCTGGCAAGGACCGCCCCAGCCTGCTTACCTCCTATGACGACGCCCTCCAGTACCAGCGCCGGATGGGGGCCCGGATCAACAACTTGCTTGCCGATCTCTAAAGATCCGCGCCTGCGTGAGCGTGCCCTGGATCAGCCCCCCATATGAGGCGGGGCGGAGCCCCCGTCAGCAACATCCGGGTTAGGGGGCTGGACACGCCCGCCGCCGCAGGTCCCCGCACCGCCCGCAAGGCCCGGTGTCATTTCAAGGCTGCCGACTGAAATCTGTTTTCAACCAGGGGCTGGGCATCGGCCTGAGGTACATGGCACTGGTTACAGAAATAGCGGCTGCCCGCCGGCCGTTCCAGTTTGTTGCCGTTACGGTCGATAAAGTGGGATTCGCTCATCTCCACCGACTTGGCCTCGTCTTCCTCCGGGCCCTTCATGTGACACTCCAGGCAGCCGTTCTCCTTGAGATTGATGGTGTACTTCTCGTTGGTGTGCGGCACCAGAGGCGGCTGCTGCTCGAAGTTACGGGGGATATTTTCCTTGTCATTAACATACTTGTAGGGCTCCGGCGCCGGCTCCGTCACCGGAATTGGCAGGTCGCCCCGCAAGGACACGACACCGGCGAGGACTTGCCCCGCCAGCCCCGCCTGACCAGCGACCAGGAGGGCCAGAAGGGTTAGGGATGGCTTCATGACGACACCTCTCTTTTGTGGTTTTCGCCGCTTAGAGCCGGGCGAAGGTTATTGGCAAAACGCGTGGTGAAGGCAAAGACGTCGCGACCGCAGACATCGATGCAGCGTCCACAATTAGTACAGTGGCCGGACAGGATCAGGGGTCCCAGCCCCTTATCGGCCCCCTTCAGGGCCGGCCGGATGACCCAATGCTCGGGGCACACCGCGAAACAGTCCATGCAATCGTCGCAGCGCTCGCGCCGGACCGCGGCCACCCGCAGCACGGCCGCCGTCCCGACCAGGCCATAGAAGGCGCCGATTGGGCAGAGATGGCCGCACCAGGCCCGACGACCGACGAAAAGATCCAGCAGAAACACCGCCACCAGGACGCCCCAGGCTAGGCCCATGCCGAAGACCAGGCCGCGATAGACCATGGAGACCGGATTCACCAGTTCCCAGGCCAAGACGCCGCTGGCCGCCGTCACCAGCAGGATGGCGCCTAGAAGCCAATAGCGGGTCTGATCGGAAAAATGCGCCCCGGCCTTGATGTTGAATTTGCCTCTCAGCCACTCGGCGGCATCCGTAACCGGGTTGATGGGACAGACCCAACTGCAATAGGCGCGACCGCCGACCAGCAGGTAAAAGGCCAGCACGATCAGACCTCCAATCAAGGCCGTCAGCTCGGGGACATGGCCCGTCGCGAATAGCTGCAGGAGCAACAGGGGATCGGTCAGGGGCAGCAGATCCAGAGTCAGACTGGAGGCCAGGTTACCCCTGACGATCCAGGCGCCGAACCAGGGACCAGCCAGAAAGAGCGCCAGGACCAGCGCCTGGCTCAAACGCCGCAGCACCAGATAGCGGTGAGCACCAAACCAGCCCTTGAGCCGGCGCGCCTCGGCGCCAGGACGACCGCCGGCTTGCATCAAATGCCTCCCTTGCGGTTGAGCGTCTCCAGCGGATTGCCGGGGAAGGGCGATGCCGCGGAGGGAGCTGGCGGCGCGGTGGGTCCAGATGGCGCCAGCGGCTGGGGTGGGGAGAAGGCCGGGTTAGTAGGCGGCGCCACGGCCCCCGGTGGCCCGCCGGTCGCGGGCGGGAGCCCCGGGGTAGGCGCCGGCAAGGCCGGCTCGCCCGGGATAAGCCCCCGACCGCCGTGCTCGTAACGCATACCCTCCGGAAGGTGGTACTGGTGTGGCAAATCCGGGGCCACCAGGGATTCTCCAGCCCGGGCCTTTT
>JBASIS010000062.1:0-20787 GCA_049654905.1 Chromatiaceae bacterium | reverse complement strand
GCGGATGGAGGAGCGCCGCGCCGAAATGCTGGCCAAACGCAAGCAGCGCTACGAGGAACTCCGCAAGCGCGCCGAGGCGGCGGGCCTGAACCTGCCCGAGTCGCCACCCTGGGACGAGGCGGGCTTCACGCCTCCCGAGATGCCGGAAATGCCCGAGATGCCAGCCTGGGCCAACCCCTCCGGCATGGAAGGCCTGGATAAGGAGTGGATGGATCGCCACGAGAAGGCCATGCAGGCCATGCGTGAGCGCGCCAAACAGCGCGCCTCCGCCGAGGGTCCGGATCAGGCCCCCTGGAACATGGAGACCGCCGAGGAGCATCGTGCCCAGATGGAAAAGATGCGCAATGCCACACCCGAGGAGCGGGCCGCCCTGCGTGACCAGCACTGGGTCGAGATGCGCGAGCGGGCCGCCGCCCAAGGCATAACCATGCCCGAGACACCGCCCTGGAAGGAGGCCGAGCAACGCCGCGAGGCCAGAAAGGCGCAGTGGGAAAGCTACCGCAAGATCATCGACCAGATGACCGAGGAGCAGCGCCAGGCCGCCGAGGCGATCTTTGGCCAACCGCCCATGCCCCCCATGGGTCGCGACATGAACCCGCCCATGCCCTATGGTCAGGATTTTGGCGCCCCACCGGCCAGGCCCTACCCGCCCGCTAATCCAGGTTTCGGTGGCCCCGGCTATCAAGGCCCGGGCCAGCCCATGCCTTGGTCGGGTGGCTATCCCGCCCAAATGCCAGCGCCCATGATGATGCCCAACAGCGGTTATAACCGCTGGTAGCCACCGGCTTGGACAGCCACCCGGAAGGGTCTGGCTCTAGAGGGAGCCAGACCCTCCGGGGCACATTAAAACGATAACGGGGACACCACGGGGAGAGATTTCATTATGAAGATTATCCGCAATCTGCTGGCCTTGATCGGGTTAGCCAGCCTGATCGGCCTCGGCTACGCCTATGTACGGCTGGCGCCGGCCCTGTCCGAGTTCGACAGCGATTTCCCACGCGTTTATGGTGAATTAGGCCAGCGTCTCTTGGAGACGGGCGACCCGGGCGTCGCCATGATGTGGGCCGTGCAGGTGGAAGAGGGCCTGACTCCGGAAGAGGTCATCGAATCCCTCAAGAGCCTCGCCACCAGTCGCAATTTCCTCTTTGTCGGCGAGTCTCCCTTCTACAAGCAGATCAAGGCCATCACCGGGGAAGACTACCGCTACGTCAACTTCCTGTCCTTCTGCGACGCCGGGGTGGGCAAGCTGATGCTGGAATACCGCGACCAATACAGTGGCTTCATGCCCTGCCGCATCGCTCTGGTCGAGGACAAGCAGGGGCGTCTCTGGCTCTATTCCATGAATCTGGAGCTCATGATTCATGGAGGTAAGGCCTTGCCGCCGGATCTCAAGGCGGCGGCCCAGCGGGTCAGCACCACCATCCAGGAGATGATGCGGGGGGCCGCCAAGGGCGAGTTCTGATGCTATAACCGGGTCGGGTGGCGTCTGGCGGGGGACGCCGTGAATACGTCCCTGTAGGCTTGGCGACAGCATCCCTGCTGTCGACACCCCCGCCAGCCCCCACCCGGCCCTCTCGCGATAGGCCGGTGAGTGACCGGTAACGTAGTTTTGTCATGGCCAGCCGGTGCCAAGGGGGGCGGGCCTGGGGACGATGGCGAGAGGCGCGGCGGGGTGCCCTTAGCCTGCTACGCCTAACCATTGGTCGAGCACATCATGCACCGGATCGACCCCCTGTCGATCGAAGGAGGAGAATCGCTCGACGCGGATGCGCTCGCCCTCCTTCGCTACCGCTCGCCGCACCAGGTCCAACTGGGCCATGGCGGCCCCGCGCTTGAGTTTGTCGCTCTTGGTCAGGAGTAGGAGCAGGGGCAGATGGGTCTCGCGGCTCCAATCCAGCATCCTCAGGTCAAAGTCCGTCAGGGGATGGCGAATATCCATCACCACCACCAGGCCAATCAGGGATTGACGGTGGCGCAGATAATCGGCCATCAGATCCTGCCACTGGAGTTTGATCGCTTCGGAGACCCTGGCGTACCCGTAACCGGGCAGATCCACCAGGCGGCGGCCCTCGCCGGTGGCAAAGAAGACGATCTGCTGGGTGCGCCCCGGGGTCTTACTGGTGCGCGCCAACTGGCGCTGATCGCAAAGGGTGTTGATGGCGCTGGACTTGCCAGCATTGGAACGGCCGGCAAAGGCCACCTCGCGCCCTGTGTCCTCCGGGGCCTGATCCAGGCGGGCCACGGCGCGGAGAAAGGCGGCCTGGCGATAAAGGGTATTCATACGCCCGGGGTCCCGGCCAGGGCCTGGTCGTCGCGACACCAGTGGCCCGACCTGCCGCCCGACTTCTCCACCAGCCGTACCGATTCGATACTCATGCCCTTGTCCACCGCCTTACACATGTCATAGATCGTCAGGAGGGCGACCTGGACCGCGCACAGGGCCTCCATTTCTACGCCGGTCTGGCCCAGGGTCTCGACCCGGGCGCGGCAGCACACCCGGGCGGTCTCCCGCTCCGACTCCAGATCGACCCGAATGTGGGTCAGGGCCAGGGGGTGACAGAGGGGCACCAGATCGGCGGTACGTTTGGCCCCCATGATGCCGGCGACGCGGGCGATGCCCAGCACGTCCCCCTTCTGGTGACCCCCGGTCAGAATCAGCTCCAGGGTGGCGGGCAGGAGGCGTATCCAGCCCTCCGCGATGGCGCGGCGGCGGGTCGCCTCCTTGGCGCCCACATCGACCATGTGCGCCTCGCCGGCCTCGTTGAAATGGGTCAGTCCCGTCATGGCTGGAGTTGCGATCATGCCGCCGTGGGGGCCTGAGCCCGGCGCTCCAGGGACTTATCGAGTTCGTGGGCCTCGCATTCCAGCGTCTCGAGATCGACCAGGAACCAGGTGGCCGCGGCCTGCCCCACGCCTCCGACCGTCCCGGGATTGAGCAGCAGGGTCTGGCCGCCCTTCAGATGGGGTAGCCACTGCTGGAGGGGATGGTGGCTGTGGCCGCAGCAGACCAGATCCCAATCGCCGGTGGCCGCGAGGGCGCGGGCATAGTGGGGATAATGGACGAGGAAGATGCGCCGGCCGCCAAGCTCGATGCCAGCGTCCATGCCGTGATATTCCACGACACTCTTGGGGTCCGCCGCCAGGCGCCCCAGGGTAAACATATCGCCGGTGTTATTGCCATGGATGGTATGCACCGGCAGGCCATATTTCTCCAGGCAGCGCAGGGTACTGGGGGCGACCAGGTCGCCACAATGCAGCACCACCTCGGCCCCCAGGGCCTTGGCCTCGGCGACGGCGGCGTCCAGCAAGGGGATATGGTCGTGGCTATCGGAGAGGAGACAGATTTTCATGGGGAGAGGCATCCAGCCTGAATGAGCAGTGAGGGGCGAGCCGGGAGGGGGAGTCGGCACCCCTAAGCCGACGGGGCACCCGACTCGCCGGGTTCCTCTTCCCGAGGGAAGGGGAGCGGGCCGTGCCTAGAAGTTGGGCTTCTTGGGCGCGTCCTCGTACATCTTGATGCTGTCCAGGATCTCGGTCTTGGCCTCGTCGGCGCCACCCCAACCGGCGATACGTACCCACTTACCTTCATCCAGATCCTTGTAATGTTGGAAGAAATGGGAAATCTGGTCGAGAACGACCTCGGGCAGATCGCGGAAGTCCTGGACGGAGCGATACTGGCGGGACACCTTGTCGCCGGGCACGGCCAGAATCTTGGCGTCGTCGCCGGACTCATCGGTCATTTTCAGGACACCCACCGGGCGGCACTTGATGACGGAACCGGGGATCAGGGGGTAGTTCGTCAACACCAGGACGTCCACCGGATCGCCGTCGTTGGACAGGGTGTGGGGTACATAGCCGTAGTTGCAGGGGTAGTGCATGGCCGTGTTCATGAATCGATCGACGAACATGGCGCCGGTTTCCTTATCCAGCTCGTACTTGACGGGGTCCGAGTGAGACGGGATCTCGATAATGACGTTGATCTCGTTGGGGACGTGATCGCCCGAGTTGACTCTGTCCAGATTCATTTTGATTCTCCGCGGGCGCCACACCTTGGCGCCACCAACAAAAAAGAGGCCGACGCGCCCGCGCCGTCCCCCTGAATTGTCCTGCATCGCGGCGCCGGGCGCAAACCCCGGCGCCGGTCCTGGTCACCGCCAGGAGCGGCCCCCGAGCCCCGTCAGAGCACGGGCACGATCAGCAGGGCGACGATGTTGATGATCTTGATCAGCGGGTTGACCGCGGGACCGGCGGTGTCCTTGTAGGGGTCGCCGACGGTGTCGCCCGTCACGGCCGCCTTGTGGGCCTCGGAACCCTTACCACCCAGATTGCCGTCCTCAATGTACTTCTTGGCGTTATCCCAGGCGCCGCCGCCCGTGGTCATGGAGATGGCCACGAAGAGACCGGTGACGATGGTACCGATCAGCAGCCCACCCAGGGCCTCCTTGCCGAGCGTAAAGCCGACCACCACGGGGATCAGCACCGGCAGCAGGGAGGGCACGATCATCTCGCGGATGGCGGACTTGGTGAGCATGTCCACCGCCCTGGAGTAATCGGGCTTCTGGGTGTAGTTCATGATGCCGGGCATCTCGCGGAACTGACGCCGCACCTCGTTGACGATACCGCCGGCGGCACGACCCACCGCCTCCATGGCCATGGCCCCGAAGAGGTAAGGCACCAGGCCACCGATCAGCAGGCCGATGATCACCATATGATTGCTGAGGCTGAAGTTCAGGTGGACGTTACCCGCCGCCGTCAGGGCATGGGTGTAATCGGCGAACAGCACCAGAGCGGCCAGACCGGCGGAGCCGATGGCGTAGCCCTTGGTCACGGCCTTGGTCGTGTTACCCACCGCATCGAGAGGATCCGTAATGTTGCGGATCTTTTCATCCAGGCCCGCCATCTCGGCGATACCGCCCGCGTTGTCGGTGATGGGGCCATAGGCGTCCAGGGCGACGATGATACCGGTCATGGAGAGCATGGAGGTGGCGGCGATGGCGATGCCATAGAGTCCCGCCAGCTCGTAGGCACCCCAGATACTGGCGCAGACGGCGAGGACGGGGGCTGCGGTGGACTTCATGGAGATGCCCAGGCCGGCGATGATGTTGGTGCCATGGCCGGTGGTGGAGGCCTCGGCAATGTGGCGCACCGGGGCATACTCGGTGGCCGTGTAATACTCGGTAATGATGACCATCAGCGCCGTCAGGACGATGCCGATGACGGCGGCGCCATAAAGGGCCATGTTAGAGTATTCGGCGTTAGTGCCAGCGGGATTGATCCACCAGGTGACCGGAATAAAGAGCGCCAGGGCCACGGCACCCGCGACACCCAGGCCCTTGTAGAGGGCGATCATGATCTTGGTATCGCCTTCCTTCGTCTCGACGAAGAAGGTGCCAATGATGGAGGCAATGATGGCGACGCCGCCCAGGGCCAGGGGATAAATCACAGCGGAAGTGCCAGCACCCACCAGCAGGGAACCCAGCAGCATGGTGGCGACCACCGTCACGGCATAGGTCTCGAACAGGTCGGCGGCCATGCCGGCGCAGTCGCCGACGTTATCGCCCACGTTGTCGGCGATGACCGCCGGATTGCGTGGGTCATCCTCCGGGATGCCCGCCTCGACCTTACCCACCAGATCCGCGCCCACGTCGGCGCCTTTGGTGAAGATACCGCCGCCCAACCGGGCGAAGATGGAGATGAGGGAGCCGCCAAAGCCCAGTCCGACCAGGGCGTGCAGGATCACGTCCTCCTTCACCCCCTGGCTGGATAAAAAGCCATAGTAGCCGGCGACGCCCAGCAGACCCAGGCCCACCACGAGCAGACCCGTGATGGCGCCACCGCGGAAGGCCACCTGGAGGGCGGCGTTCAGACCATCATTGGCCGCCTGGGCGGTGCGCACGTTGGCGCGCACCGAGATATTCATACCGATATAGCCCGCCGCCCCGGATAGCACGGCACCGATAACGAAGCCGATAGCGGTATAGGAATCCAGAAGGAAAAAGAGGATGACTGCCAGGACAGCGCCAACGAGGCCGATCGTGGCGTATTGACGGTTGAGATAGGCCTGGGCGCCTTCCTGTACGGCGGCGGCGATCTCACGCATGCGATCGTTGCCATCGGGAAGCGCCAGGATCCACTTCACGGACCAGACGCCGTAGGCGAGCGCCAGGAAGCCGCAAAGCAGCGCAAACATCGTACCTGCTGACATTCGGGGTTACTCCTCTTTAAGATTGGGGTGAAAATTATAGGAATTTATCTAGGATCGGCGAGAAGGTAACGGGTTACCCTCCTCCGCGACGCGATTCAAGCACAGAAACCCGCCGACGTCACGAATCCGTCATGATTTTCTCGTTTCTGGCCACAATCGAGGGTTCCTGGCCCTCTTCATCAACGCCCGACGCGGCTGAAGTCGGTGCCGGGCTTGAGCCCAAAGCGAGACTCCAGTTCGAACTCCAGGATCAAGCCATCCGCCGCCGCCCGGCCATGCTCCCGCTGGATTTCCCCGAGCAGAAGCCGCACCGCGTTGCGATTGTAACCGCTCCCGAACCCCAGTTGTTCGGTAATGATCTCGCGAGCACGCATCAGGGTCATGGCGACAGCTTCCAGGTGAAAAAAGCATTTTTCCTATCGGGAACAGCCCCCTGCCCCGGGGGCCCTGGCCAACCACCGCGCGACACGACGGCCCCCTGGGGACCGCCGGCCGCCCGGGGGCGTCAACTCACAGACTAAAGGGGGCCAGCTTCTTGGGCACCGCCACATTATCCAGGGTG
This sequence comes from Chromatiaceae bacterium, assembly GCA_049654905.1. Classification (GTDB taxonomy): domain Bacteria; phylum Pseudomonadota; class Gammaproteobacteria; order Chromatiales; family Chromatiaceae; genus M0108. The sequence goes on along the minus strand of JBASIS010000062.1, from coordinate 14,020 downwards.
ACATACTGGGGCAGGCCATTCTCGTAGGGAGGATAGTCCTCGCCCTGGATCAGGGGATAGAGGTAGTCACGGCACTTGTCGGTGATACCAAAGCCATCCGCGCTGATGAAGTCCTTAGGCATGAACTTCTCGACGTTCGCCACCTCCGACAGGGGGGCCATGCCGATCTCCCAGACGTAGGGCGAGGAGGACTTGCGCACCACGGTCGGCATGATGGCGCTATGGCCGGCGATGGCGTACTCGACACCCGCCTTGCCCAAGGCATAAGCCTGCTCCACGTCGGACTTGGCACCCAGGTGGCGGGCGGCGCGCTGGAGATAATCCGCCACTGCCCAGTGGAATTTGTAGCCGAGGGCATCCTTGACCAGGTTGGCCACCACCGGGGCGGCACCGCCGAGTTGGGCGTGACCGAAGGCATCGCGGGTCCCTTGCTCGGCCAGGAAGCGGCCATCGGGCCAGTGGCAGCCCTCGGAGACGCAGATGGTGCAGTAGCCGTACCGCTCGACGTTGGCCTTGACCGCCGCCAGGAACCGCTCTTGGTCGAACTCCACCTCGGGGAAGAGGGTGATGACGGGCATGCCCTGATCCGCCACCAAGGCACCGGCCGCGGCGATCCAACCCGCGTGACGCCCCATCACTTCGATGACGAAGACCTTGGTGGAGGTAGCGCACATGGAGCGCACATCGAAGGAGGCCTCCAGGGTGGAGGTAGCGATGTACTTGGCCACCGAGCCGAAACCGGGACAGTTGTCGGTGATGGGCAGGTCGTTGTCCACGGTCTTGGGGACGTGGATGGCCTGGACCGGATAGCCGAGAGCGGCGGAGAGTTGGGAGACCTTGTAGCAGGTGTCGGCGGAGTCGCCGCCGCCGTTATAGAAGAAGTAGCCGATATTGTGGGCCTTGAAGACCTCGATGAGGCGATCGTACTCGCGCTTGTTGGCCTCCAGGCTCTTGAGCTTATAGCGGCAGGAGCCGAAGCCGCCGGAGGGCGTATGGCGCAGGGCGGCGATGTGAGCGGCGGACTCCTTGCCGGTGTCGATCAGGTCCTCGGTCAGGGCGCCGATAATGCCGTTGCGGCCGGCATAGACGTTGGCGATCTGGTCCGGATGCTGGCGAGCCGTCTCAATGACGCCGCAGGCGGAGGCATTGATTACGGCGGTGACGCCACCGGACTGGGCATAAAAGGCATTCTTCGCGGTCATGATTTCCCCTCGTTGTTGCTCGTCTCGTTATGAACTTGCCCTTCGTCACGACGCGGGGCAATGAAAATGATTGGCGCCGCCCGCCAGGCTGGCATTAGCCTCGGCGGCCGGACGCTGACTGACCTGGCAGGTCCCCCCGCTGCTCGGCGGTGTAGTCCGCCTGGGCCTGGAGCAGGGAGACGGCGCATTCGGACAGGTCGTCGTACTCGTCCACCCCCGTACCCATCTGCTGGTGGACCCGGTAGAAAAACTGGCATCGGTAGCGGCGATCACCGGATTTGAAGATGACGAAATTACAGCCATCCTCCGTGTTCCAGAAGATAACCGGACAGGAGGTCAGCTCGCGGTCCGAGGCATGGAGGCGGATCTCGGCATCCGCCATCTTGATCTCCATCTCGCGGCCATAGCGTTCCCGCAGCGTGGTCTGGACCATCCAGCGTTCGGATTCGGTAATGTCGGGGATCTCGGCCATAAGTGTATTTTCCGTGCCAATGAGTTCAAAGGTTACCGGAAGCGGACCAGGGCTCCCAATCCAAAACTTGGATACCGGAATGGAATCTCCTGATCATGCCAGTCTCCGCGATCAGAGCCGCGCCAACCGCGGCAAGTCCGCCCTCAGGCCCAGGGCCTGCTCGATGAAGGCCCGTTTGAGGAAGGGCGAGTGGTCGGCGACGGTCATACCCACGCCGCGGGCCGCCACCAGCAGGGGGTTGCGGTTACCGAAGAGCCGCTTGAAGGCCTCCATGACTCCCAGCATGCGCATATTCTCGCCCCGGCGGGCGCGTTCATAGCGGCGCAGGGTCCAGAGACCGCCGATATCCCGGCCCTTGGCCAGGGCCTCGGCGAGATTGTCCGCCAGTTGGGCGGCATCCAGAAAGCCGAGATTCACGCCCTGGCCCGCCAGGGGATGAAGGGCATGGGCGGCGTCGCCGATGAGGGCGAGGTGGGGCCGGACATACTGATCCGCCTGCTGGAGGCGCAGGGGGAAGGCCGCGCGGCGGCCAATGGCGGTGATGGCGCCCAGTCGCCCCTCGAAAGCGGTCTCCAGTTCCGCCCGGAAGGCGCTATCGTCCAGGGCCATGAGTTGGCGGGCCCGGTCCTCGGTCGCCGACCAGACGATGGAGCAGCGGCCGTCCGCGAGGGGCAGGAAGGCCAGGGGCCCCGTGGGCAGGAAGCGTTGCCAGGCCGTCTCGCCATGGGGCTTGGTCACCCGGACATTGGCGACGATGGCCTGCTGGTCATAATCCCAGCCGGAGGTCGTGATGCCCGCCCGGGTGCGCACCCAGGAGTCGCGCCCGTCCGCACCCACCAGCAGGCGGGCGGCGACGCGACGGCCATCGCTCAGATCCAGCAGGGCCCGGTCCCCGGCCAGGGTCAGACGGAGGCCGCGAGCGGGGTAGAGCAGCCGGATATCCGGCGCCGCCTCCAGTCGCTCCCAAAGGGCAAGCTGGGTGACGCGATTTTCGACGATGTGGCCCAGATCCGGCTCGCCGAAATCGGCGCTGTCAAAATGGATGCTGGCGCCACCCACGGCGTCCCAGACCCGCATCTCCCGGTAGGGACTCATGCCCAGTTCCCGCATCCGGTCCCAGGCCCCCAGGCGCTCCAGGAGGCGCTGACTGGCGCGGCCCAGGGCGGAAACGCGTATATCGATTTCCCCCGCCGGCCAGGCGCGGCAGGGCTCCCGGCCCTCCGCGACGGCGATCGTCAGACCCTGACCGGAACAGGCCGCGGCCAGGGCCGCGCCCACCATGCCCCCTCCGACCAGGAGGAGATCGCATTCGAGATCCGGTGTTTTCATAAGGGCAGTCCTCGGGCCAGCCGGGGCAGATGCCCGGCGGTGCCCATGAAACGCTGGGCGAGGGCATGGCGCGCCCCCGGCAACAGATCCAGGGCCAGCAGCCCCAGGTCACGCCCCAGGCGCAGGGGCGGCCAGGGGTTGACGAAGAGATGGGCCAGAAAATCCGTCGCCAGGCCCGTCCGGTCCTGGTCGTCGCCCCGCAAGCGCTGGTAGGCCTCAAGGGCCTCGGGGACGCCGGGATCGGCACCGGCGCGCACCCGGTCGGTAACGATCTGGGCCAGGGCCGCCAGGTCGCGCAAACCGAGATTCAGGCCCTGGCCCGCCACCGGATGCAGGGTGTGGGCGGCATTACCGATGAGGACCAGGCGCTGGCGCACCGGATGGGATGTCAGCAGCAACTTGAGGGGATAGGCCAGCCGTCGGCCGGGGCGGGCGAGGCCGCCGAGTCGATAGCCAAAGCGGGCTTGGAGGCGGTCGAGGAAGGCCTGGTCATCCAGCCCGAGTATCCCCGCCGTCTCCGTCTCTCGGGCCGTCCAGACCAGGGAATAGCGCCCCTCGGTCATGGGTAGCAGGGCCAGGGGGCCCGTGTTCGTAAAGCGTTCGAAGGCGACGCAGGGCTGAGGCCGGTCCGGGGTGAGGGTCGTGATGATGGCGTCATGACCATAGCCGCGCTCCAGGGCCTCGAATCCCAGGCGCTTGCGGATGCCGGAATCGCCACCGTCCGCCGCCACCAGCAGGGCGGCGCTCAGGAGTTGAGATTCGCCGCCACTCGCCACCTCCACTTCGACGCCCCCCTCCTGGAGATGAAAGCCCAGCAGGCGGGCCGGACAGAAGACCGCGACGCCTTCCATCCGGGTCTGGATGGCCTGGGCGATGAGTCGGGCCGGGGCCACGTAACCCAGGGCCGGGACCCCTTCCTCGGCCGCATCCAGGTGGGCAAAGCCGAAGTGGCCCCGATCCGAGACGTGAACGCGACGAATTGCCTCGGCATCCGGGGCCAGGTTCTGCCACAGCCCCATGGCCTCCAGAATGCGCCGGCTGCCCCAGGACAGGGCCAGGACCCGCTCGTCATAGCTGGGCTGGCTCCGGGCGGTGGTGGCCAGGGCCTCCACCAGGGCCACTCGCAGGCCGGCCCTCCCCAGGGCGCAGGCCAGACTGCCCCCCACGAGCCCACCGCCAACGATGATCAGATCGTATTTTTTCGCTGTCATCTCGCTTACCGATCGCTTTCCGAGCCTAACCGCCCATCCAGGCCTCGATCTCCGCCACCGATTTAGGGGCATCGCGGGACAGGATCTCGTGGCCCTCCGCCGTCACCACCAGGTCGTCCTCGATGCGGATGCCGATGCCCCGGAAGCGCTTGGGCGCCTCCTGGCGGGTCGGGGCGACATAGAGTCCGGGCTCCACCGTCAGGGCCATGCCCGGCTCGAAGCGCCGCCAGTCGCCATCGCATTTATAGTCCCCGACATCGTGGACGTCCATGCCTAGCCAGTGGCCGGTCCGATGCATGAAGTAGGGTTTGTAGGCCTCCGTGCGGATGAGCTTGGGCACCGCCTTGCGTCCCCCCGCCAACAGGCCCAGATCCACCAGGCCGCGCGTCAGGGTCTTGACGGCGGCCTCGTGGGGCTCGATCCAGCGATTGCCGGGCACCACCTTGGCGATGGCCGCCGCCTGGGCGGCCAGGACCAGCTCGTAAAGCTCCCTTTGCGGCGGGCTGAAGTGACCATTGACGGGGTAGGTGCGGGTAATGTCGGAGGCATAGCCGTCCAGTTCGCCACCGGCATCGATCAGCACCAGGTCACCCTCCCGCAGGCGCTCGGCGTTGTCCGCATAGTGGAGGACGCAGGCATTGGCGCCGCCGCCGACGATGGGCGGATAGGCCTGAAAGCGAGCACCGCCCTCGGCGCAGGCGCGGGTGAATTCGGCCTCCAGCTCGAATTCCCAGCGCCCCGGCTGGCAAAAGCGCATCACCCGACGATGGGCCGCGGCGGAGACCCGCGCGGCGCGGCGCATGAGTTTGATCTCGGTCTTGTCCTTGATGAGGCGTTGCTCGTGGAGCAGGGCCTCCAGACTGACCAGGGCCCGCGGGGCATTCACCCCGGCGCGCGCCTGGGCCCGCAGCTTCTGGATCCAGCCCATGACCTTGAGATCCAGGTCGGCCTCCCGGGCCAGGGGATAGTGGAGTTGGTCACGATCCGCAAGCAGCTTGGGCAGTTCCTCATCCAGGGCGGCGATCGGATGGGCCTGATCGGCCCCGTAAGACTTGATGGCCCCCTCCACCCCGGCCCGGGCACCTTCCCAGACCTCTTTCTCCGGGTCGCGGGGCCGGCAGAAGAGCACCACCTCGCCCTCCTTGCGGCCAGGGATCAGGACCAGGAGGGCCTCGGGCTCGGGAAAGCCCGTCAGATAGGTAAAATCGCTGGCCTGGCGATAAGGGTAATGGGTGTGACCGTTACGCACCCGCTCCGGGGCCGTGGTCAGGATGGCCACTCCTTCCCGGCCGATGGCGGCGAGCAGGCGGCGACGACGGCGCTGATACTCCGCCGGTGAAATCGGCGGCGCTGTGGCTGGTGATTCGGCGGTTGCCTGGGCGGGAGACTTGTCGCTTGCCATGGCTTTAGCCCCTCGCGGATCCGGTTTCTTCATGGAGCAGGCGGGCGGCGACCCAGAGGAACTCCCGGAGTTCCATGAGGGCGACCTCCTCCTCGTCCCCGTCCGCGCCCCCCTCCAGGCTCTCAAGATCCAGGCGGGTGATCTCCACCAGGTCGCCGAGAACCTCCCGGGCCTGATCCGAGAGGGCCTCGGCCTTGAGGCCCGCCAGGCCCAGGCCGAGGATAAAGCCCCGAGCCCAGTCGTACAGTCCCTCCGCCCGCTCGCGCAGGGGGGAATCCTCCCCGGGCAACACCAGAGTCAGGGCCAGATCCTCGCCCTCCATCTCGGCACGCGTCCGGTCAGCTAGGGTCCGCAGCGACGGCGGGAGGTCCAGCGGCTGGGGGCCCGGCTCGCCCTGGGTGAAGAGTTCGCGGCCCCAGAGGGTCTCCGCATCGGTTGCCCCGGCACACAGGAGTCCGCACAGCAGGCCGTGCGCCTCGGCGGGGCAGGCGTTCAGGGTCGATTCCTCGAGCCCCTGGACAAGCTCGCTATAGGCGTAATCCGAGGTGGCGGACATGGGGATGATGACGATTTAGGCTAAGAGTGCAAGACGGGCGCATCATATCATGAGGCGGCGGGCGTCTGGCCGGGATCGGGGCAGGGGCTTCTACGGACGGATGCCCGATTGACCCTGGCGGTTGAGCCTTTTATAGTGCGCCGGTCATATCTCGGAAGCTGAACCGTGAGCCATTTCGATATCGAAACCCTTGAACGGCAAGTGGATGAACTCATCCAGATCTGCAACCACTTGCGCGAGGAAAATACCTGGCTGCGCGCCCGTCAGGTCACCCTGGGGGAAGATCGCGCCCAACTCGTCGAGAAGACGGAACTCGCCCGCAGCAAGGTCGAGTCCATCGTCTCTCGCCTCAAAACCATGGAGGACGATTTGTGAAACAAGAACAAGTCCCGGTCACGGTGCGCATCCTCGACAAGGAGTATCGGGTCGCCTGCAGCCCCCAGGAGGAGGAGGGGCTGCTGGAATCCGCGCGCCTGGTGGATCGTCGCATGCGCGAGATGCGTCAGTCGGGCCGCATCGTGGGCCCCGACCGCATCGCCGTCATGGCCGCCCTCAACATCGCGCATGAGCTGATCCAGTTCCGTCAGCATCAGGCCGTTCCTGGCGCCAACGCCGACACCAGCCGGCTCTCGATCATGCAGCAGCGCCTGGCCGGTACCCTGGATGCGCAAAGGGGGCTAGACCTGGAGTCAGAAAGCGTATAGCCTTGCAGTCAGACATTCCCTGCGGTGTTCGAAGATGGCCTGGGTATTTTCTTGAGCCTATTCATCGCCCTGGGGGCATGACCGTGGAGCCGTTGCGCATGTCCGCCTTGAGCGGGAAGCCTGAAGCGAAGCCGACTGTCCCCACTTGAACCTACCGGTTCAAGAACAAAGGCCTTGGCGGCACAGGCGGGGAATGTCCCCTTTTTAGTTCTCCATCATGATTACCATTCCTGAATTGCGACGTCGCTTGCGCGCCGAACGTCGTCGCCTCTCGTACGCCAGCCAGCGGCAGCACGCCCAACAATTGGCCCTCATCCTGGGCAGACATCCTGTATTTTTGCGCGCCAAAAATATAGGCGGCTACTGGGCGGGCGATGGCGAAATTGACCCGGCACCCTTGCTGAAATCTGCCCAGGCCCGTCAAAAGTCCTGTCACCTGCCGGTGCTCAGGCCTCACCCCCGGAGTAAGCTCTGGTTTGTCCGTCACGCGATCGGCGATCCCTTGCGGGCCAACCGCTACGGCATCCCCGAGCCAAGCCTGCGTAACGGCCGGATTCGTCCGCCCTGGGCCCTCGACCTGCTGCTGCTGCCCCTGGTCGGTTTCGACGCCGACTGCAACCGCCTTGGCATGGGGGGTGGCTACTATGACCAGACGCTCGCCTACCTCAGCAGCCGCACCCACTGGCGCCGTCCCCTCCTCGTGGGCCTGGCTCACGAGTGCCAGCGCGTCGCGCGGCTTGAGGTCCACCCCTGGGACATCCGGCTGGACATGATCGTGACGGAGAAGCGGATCTACTCCTGGCATTAGGCCTTACCCACGCAGGGGCCTGTCGCGGGCAGCCGGTTTCCGGATCGCCGTGAATATACCCAACACACTTAAGTTTTTGGATTCCCGGGCCGGGTGGTGTCTGGCGGGGGACGCCGTGAATACGTCCTTGTAGGCTTGGCGACAGCATCCCTGCTGTCGACACCCCCGCCAGCCCCCACCCGACCCTCCTGCGATAGGCAGTCGAGTTGCCAGCGCTGGGTTACATCCCTGTAGGCTGCCCTAAAACATCCCTGTACTTGAGGCTCCGGAAACCGGCTGCCCGCAGCAGGCCCGAGGCTCCCTGCTGGCTGCGGCCCAAGGAGGTCAATCCTCGCCGCTTGCCCCCGCGAAGATGCGGCAGGCGGGGTTGTCTGTCTCGTCCCAGTAGCGATAGCCCAGGCCATCCAGCCGCTGGAGGAGTTCGGGACGTTCCGGGGGGGCAACCTGCAACCCCATCAGCACCCGCCCATAGGCGGCGCCATGATTGCGGTAATGAAAGAGGCTGATGTTCCAGCGCCGCCCCAGACCGGTCAGGAAATTCAGCAGGGCTCCCGGGCGCTCGGGGAATTCGAAGCGCACCAGCATCTCGTCGGCGAGGCCCTGAGCATGGCCGCCGACCATGAAGCGGATGTGGAGCTTGGCGGTCTCGTTGTCCGTCATGTCCACCACCCCAAAACCCTTCTCCCCCAGCCGAGCGACGAGCTCCTTGCGCTCCTCGTCGCCCCGCCCCAACTCCACGCCCACGAAGACCTGGGCCCGCCGCCGGTCGGCATAGCGATAATTGAATTCGGTGATCTGGCGCTTACCCAGGGCGCGGCAGAATTCCAGGAAGCTGCCAGGCCGCTCCGGAATCTCCACCGCCAGCAAGGCCTCCCGGCGCTCGCCGAGTTCCGCGCGCTCGGCGACGTGGCGTAACCGGTCGAAATTGATATTGGCCCCGCTCTCGATGGCGACCAGGTTCTGGCCCTGGATGCCCGTCGCCAGGACATGGCGTTTGAGCCCCGCCAGGGCCAGGGCCCCCGCGGGCTCGGCGATACCGCGGGTGTCGTCAAAAATATCCTTGATGGCGGCGCAAATCTCGTCCGTGCTGACCAAGATCACCTCATCCACCCGCCCCTGGGCGACGCGGAAGGTCTCCGCCCCGATCAACCGCACCGCCACGCCGTCAGCGAAGAGGCCAACCTGGGGCAATTCTACCCGCTGGCCGGCGCCCAGGGCGCTATGGAGGGTCGGGGCATCCTCGGGCTCCACGCCAATCACCTTCACCTCGGGCCGCACGTATTTGATGTAGGCCGCTATCCCCGCGATCAGGCCGCCGCCGCCCACGGGCACATAGACGGCGTGCAGCAGCTGGGGGTGCTGGCGCAGAATCTCCATGCCAATGGTGCCCTGGCCGGCGATGACATCCGGGTCGTCGAAGGGATGGATGAAGGCCAGGTTACGCTCGGCCGCCCAGATCAGCGCCTGGGCATAGGCCTCGTCGTAGGAATCGCCATGGAGCACGGCCTTGGCACCGAACCCGCGCACGGCCTGGACCTTGATGGGGGGCGTGGTCCGGGGCATGAGGATGGTGGCCTGGACCCCCAGCCGCGCCGCGCCCATGGCGACTCCTTGGGCATGATTGCCTGCCGAGGCGGTGATCACACCGCGAGTCAGGGCCTCTTTGTCCAAGTTGATCAGCTTGTTATAGGCGCCGCGCAGCTTGAAGGAAAAGACCGGCTGCAAGTCCTCGCGCTTCAGCAGGACCTGATTGCCCAGGCGCCGCGACAGGCCCTCCGCCTTTGTCAGGGGGGTCTCTCGGGCCAAGTCATAGACCCGCGCCCGCAGGATCCGTTCGATATAGTTATCAGCCATCTTCTCATCTTACCCGCAAGCCGACGGCCTGGGGAGGACTTGCTATCATGGCGGGGTTTTCAACAACCGGACGAGGAAAAAAACCATGACTCAAGACGATTTGAAACGCCAGGCCGCCGAGGCCGCCCTCGATTATGTGCAGGGGGGCCTGGTGGGGGTGGGTACCGGCAGTACGGTGAACCACTTTATTGACTTCCTGGCCAAAATCAAGGAGCGGATCGAGGGGGCCGTCTCGAGTTCCGAGGCCTCAACCCAGCGCATGGAGGCCCTGGGTATCCGGGTTTTCGATCTCAACGAGATCGGTGGTCTGTCCCTCTACGTGGATGGGGCCGATGAGGCCAACCATCGCCTCGAACTGATCAAAGGCGGGGGCGGCGCACTCACGCGGGAAAAGATCGTCGCCGCCGCTAGCGACCAGTTCGTCTGCATCGCCGACGAGAGCAAACTCGTGGAGGTCATGGGCCGCTTCCCCTTGCCGGTGGAGGTCATCCCCATGGCCCGGAGCTACGTCGCCCGGGAATTAGTCAAGCTGGGTGGCACCCCGGTCTGGCGCCAGGGCCTGGTGACCGATAATGGTAACGTCATCCTGGATGTGGCGGGCCTGGCCATCCATCAGCCCCGGGAACTGGAGCAGCGCATCAACAACATCCCCGGCGTGGTCACCGTGGGCCTCTTTGCCCTGCGCGGGGCGGATGCCCTCATTCTGGGAACGGCGACGGGGGCACGGCTGCTGGAGCCGTGGGTGGCTTAAGTTAGGGAGTATTCGATCGAAGAAGTTTTTTCAGCGCCACGAAAAACGGGGCCCGAAGGCCCCGTCTGTTGATCCCGATGGGATCAAGCCCGGCTTAGAAGCTGTGCATCATGCCAAGCTGGAAGCCCTGCCACTTGTTTTCGAAGGCGGCTTCGTACTCTCCGGCGACATCGATAGCCAGGCTATCCGTGGTGTTGTCGGTGTACAGCATGAAGGCCTTGGTGCGCTTGCTCATGTTGTAGTCAACGCCGAAGACCCAGGTCTTGAAGTTGTAATCGTCAACCGCATAGGCGTTGTAGCCGATGTCTTCGTAGGAGTAACCACCCGCATCGAAGAAGTTACTACCCTTCTGGGTGTTGCTGCCGTAGCCAGCCTTGATCATGAACTGACCGAAGGTGTAACCGGCCTGGACGTTCCACAGATCGGCCTTCTGGTCGTCGGTGAACATGCCATTCTGCCAGTTCTCATAGATACCGGTCAGGGTGAAGCCGTTCCAATCCAGGATACCCAAGCCTACGCGCCACTTGCCCCAGGTCTGGGACTCAAGGCCATAGCCACAGACGATCTGGTTATCAACCAGGGCGCAGGTGCCGCCCAGGGCTTCGGGGCTCATCTCTGAGTTGATGCCTTCATAGGCCAGGCTGGCATACCAGGGACCGTTCTTATAGATACCGGCGAAGGAGTAGGCTTCGGCCAGGCTGTCGGATTCGTTGTTGTAGCCGCCAAACGCATAGGAACCGCCGCCCGCATGGACCGCGCCGGCGAACTGGAAGCCGGAGAAGCTGGGGCTGATGTAGGCCACGGCATTGTCAACACGCAGATCCTGGAAGCCAACGGTGTTGTTGTTGTCGGCCAGGGTGTCGGCGAAGAGGTCCAGGGGGCCCGTGGAGATCTTCAGCGGGGTGTCGTGACGACCCATCAGGACGGTACCAAAGTTGCCGGCCAAGCCGACAAAGGTGTTACGCATTGAGATGGTTTCGTTGTTGACGGCGCCATTGTTGTTGCTGTCGGAAATGCTGAACCCAAGCTCAATCTGATAGATAGCCTTCAGGCCATTACCCAGGTCCTCTGAACCCTTAACGCCCAGGCGGTTGGAAGGGCCCTGCGGGGTGGTGATGAAGGGGTTGTAAATGCCCAGGAACTGATTGTCAAAGGCATACTTGATGACCCGGTTGTCGCTAAGACCCCAGCCCTTGAAACCTTCGTTCTGATCGACGTAGTTGATGCCGACATTCAACTTGCCGTACAGGGTGGCATCGGCCATGGCGACGGCGGGCGCGGCCAGAGCGGCGGCGACGGCCAGGGTAACGAGTTTCTTGTTCATGGTGTTCTCCACTGTTGCTGATTTGCCAGTATTGACTGCTGAAAAGCGATACGCGTTATGCGTGTGAGGAGAATGATAGACCACGAAGGGACAGGGCGCAACAGTTTTTTCGAAAAAGATACAGTTCGGGCATCTGTTGCTTTTTTAGCACATAACCCCCGCTTACGCCACTTAGATTATTGTTTTTATAATATTTTTTGTCAGTGACAGGTCCCGGACAGGCCCCAAAAGAACGCAACAGGGGAAATATTTTTATCCTGGAGGCCGAAAGTTGGCCGTCGAAGAGGGGAAAATCACTTTGGGGCGTTGCGTGGACGCCACGATCTCGTTTTTGTCCCTTGGCGACCGCCAGCGCCGCCCCGGACAGGAAGGCCCTGAACCCGGACTCCAGACGCGGAAAGGCCCGCTGGAAGCGGGCCTGGGTTTGGCTGGGGGACGAGGATTTGAACCTCGGTTAACGGAGTCAGAGTCCGCTGTCCTGCCGCTAGACGATCCCCCAAGGGGTGATGGCGGGTGGCTTATCTCTATCGGGAGTAGGCCACCTGGGCGGTCACTAAAACTTAACGCTTGCTGTACTGAGGACGCTTACGCGCCTTGCGCAGACCCACCTTCTTGCGCTCGACCTCGCGGGCATCGCGGGTGAGGAAGCCGGCCTGACGCAGGGGACGACGCATATTCTCGTCGAAATCGACCAAGGCGCGGGCGATGCCATGACGAATGGCGCCCGCCTGGCCCGTGTTACCCCCACCGGTAACGCTCACTTTGACATCGACCCGGTTCAGCATGGAGACCGTCTCCAGGGGCTGACGAACCACCATCCGGGAGGTCTCGCGGCCAAAAAAGGTATCGAGCGGACGGTCGTTAACGGTGATCTTGCCAGAGCCAAGGCTCAGATAGACCCGCGCGGCGGAACTTTTGCGACGGCCGGTGGCGTAATGAATTTGCGACATGGGCTAATCCTGATCCTTTAGAAGTCGAGCGGCTTGGGCTGCTGAGCGGCATGCGCATGCTCGGGACCCGCATAGACACGGAGCTTGGCGAGCATGGCGCGCCCCAAGGGCCCGCGCGGCATCATGCCCTTGACGGCATGATTAATGACCCGCTCCGGCGCCTTGGCCAGCAACTTCCCAAGGTTGATGGACTTGAGGTTGCCGATGTACCCGGTGTGGTGGTAATACATCTTGTCCGCGAGTTTGTTACCCGTCACGCGGACCTTCTCGGCGTTGACGACCACGAGGTAGTCACCGGTGTCCACATGGGGGGTGTAGCAAGGCTTATGCTTGCCGCGCAGCCGTCGCGCCAACTCGGTGGCAAGACGCCCCAGGGTCTTGCCCTCGGCGTCGATCAGGTACCACTCGCGGCGGACCTCCGCGGGCTTGGCACTCACAGTCGTCATGTCCGTTGCTCCAGGGCCTGGAAAAGGGTCGGTTCGAGAAAGACGGCGGATGTTACAGGACGCCGCCTCGGATGGCAAGGGGACGAGAGACCTGACCTGCAACATGGGTCCGAGCGGCCCTGCAAGGCTGCTCTAAATACGTGGGCCAGATGCGCGGCGCCCGGGCCATCATCCCGGCAGCCGCAAACGTTCGACGACCTGGCCGCCGATGAGGTGGCGCTGCAGGATCTCCTCCAGGTCCTCGCGATCGACGTAGCTATACCAGACCGAGTCCGGATAGACGACGATGACGGGGCCCAAGTCGCACCGGGCCAGACAGCCCGCGCTGTTGATCCGGATGCCACCCTCCCCGGCGATGCCAACTTCCTTGGTCCGCCCCTTGAGGTAATGGCGCAGATCCTCGGCGCCATACTGGGCGCAGCACTGGCTGCCGTCCTCGCGACGGTTGAGACACATGAAGACGTGATAACGGTAGTAGGACATGATGGACCTGGCCTCCCCGGCTGAACCCTGAACCCTGAACCCTGAACCCTGAACCGGCGAACAGGTTACCATTAGCGGCCGGCGAAGAAACCTCTCGTGGCAACCTTAGCCCGCTCCGCCGGGGCACCGACCCGCCCGCAACCGGAAACGCCCAGCACCAGTCACTGATATCCTCGCCACCCGACCCGCCTTGAATCCAGACGACATCGCCAGGCACTTGGCCCAGACCGCGGACCGCTGCGTCCGCTGCGGCCTCTGCCTGCCTCATTGCCCCACCTATCGGGAGGCGCGCCAGGAGGCCGAGTCCCCGCGCGGGCGCATTGCCCTGATTCAGGGCTGGGCCGAGGGCAGCCTGGACCTTTCGCCGCGCCTCCTCGATCACCTGGACAACTGCCTGGAATGCCTGGCCTGCGAGCGGGCCTGCCCCACCCGGGTCCCCTTCGGCGACCTGATGGACCAGACCCGCGCGACAACCTGGCGCTCGGCCCCCGCCTGGCGGCGTATGCCCCGGGCCGCCTGGCTCGGGAC
>JBASIS010000061.1:0-6454 GCA_049654905.1 Chromatiaceae bacterium | reverse complement strand
AGACCACCCGCGGCCCGAAGAAACCGCCCACCCCGCGCACCAAATACCAAGGTCACCCCCATGTCTCAACCGCCAGGTTGCTGGCAGGCGTGGAGCCGAACTCAAAATGACACCTTAAAAGGGCTGGTTATGGCAACCCGTTCCGCCTGTACTTGCTGAAGCGTCAGGTTCAGTGCCACCCGCCGCGCGAGTTGTTTCTCTTTACCGGCCTGCACCCGCAAGCGCGCCGCCTCTCGCGTCAGGCGTTCGTGATCCCGCAGTGCTCGGCCTCGGGCCACGGCCTGTTCCGGGTTGGTGGGGATGCTGAACTGGCCCGTGACCCTGGCGACCATCAGGGCCTCCAGGCTGTTGATCCAATGCTGGTACAGCCCGTAGAGCGTGCGGTGGGGCTGGCTCGTCAGCGCCATTGCCTTGGCAAAGGTGGCGCTGAGCACGGGGGTTGGGGCGTCGTCTGGCAAGGTCACCGCCACCACCTCTCCCTCCAGCACGGTCTTGCCTGCCTCGCCCTGGGACCAGCGTTTATGGACCGCGGACAGTCCCAGCCGATCGCCCTGTTCCGTCACCAGTAGCAGCGGATAGGGTACGGCCCGATGGACCAAATCCACCAGTCGCGTGGCCTTGGCCGCCGCCCGCAGGGTGAGACGCAGGACGGCGATCTCCAGATATTCCCGCGTCTCGTCGCGATAGGCGGCCACGCCGATGGTCGTGGGCTTGAGCGCCGCCAGCCAGAGCAGCTCCTCGATGCCGTCGGTGATGAGGCGCTTGTCGGCGGCCGTGGGCGCGCCGTTCTCCAGCAGCAGCTTTTTGGGCACGCGCTGATTCACGCGGCTGCCGGCGGGTAGGTCGAGCGCGCCGATGAGGGTGTCGCCGTTCATCCAGCCGCCACAGGTTGTGAATCGGGCAACACGGCGAGCCAGGCGATGACCTCGAAGTCGTTGCTACCCGCGAACTCGCCCTTCAGGGCTTGAGTGCCGCCGGGGGTGAAGAGGCTGGCCACGGCGCGTTCCGCGTGCTTGCCGATCACCGAGGCCACGGCGGCGGCGAGCAAGCGCTGGGGCGTGCCCATGTCTTCACCCTGCCTGGTGGCCTTGTCGAAGCGGGCGCAGGCCCCGGTATCGGGCAGGTCGCGCCCGAGGCAGAGGCGCTTGAGCCGGTCGAGGATCTGCTTGGCCTGGGTGTACGGCAGCAGCACCGTGCCATCGTCGCCGACATGCACGAGATATTGGGCCCCGAGGGGATAGCCGGCCTCGGCGCCGCGCGTGGCCGCCGCGCCCTCGGCGCGCAGGCAGAAAATGATGCCCGGGGCGATCTCCGCCTCGGGGGTAGTGGTAACCGCGCCGGTGCCGAGCGGCAAACTCTCCAGCACGCCGGGATGCGCCTTGAGAGACTGCGCCAGATCAATGCGGAAGTCGGTGAGGGTGAGATCGGCAATGGAGACGCCGGTGGAGAGGTCTTCCAGATCGATCACCGCGTCCTGGAGCTTCAAGAGTTGCTTGCGGCGGTACTCCAGGTCATTCATGGGGTTGCCGGAGTCCTGCTCGATCAGGTTTTCCTCGCCGGTGGCGGAGATGTCGAGGAGCACCATGCGGCCACTGACCCGCTGTTCCAGGTTGATGTATTCCTCCAACTCCATGTTGGGCCAGAAGTTGACAAGCTGGATGCGCTCATTGGGCGAGCCAATGCGGTCGATGCGGCCGAAGCGCTGGATGATGCGCACCGGGTTCCAGTGGATGTCGTAGTTGATCAGCCAGTCGCAATCCTGGAGGTTCTGGCCCTCGGAGATGCAGTCGGTGGCGATGAGCAAGTCGAGATCGCCCGCAGTGCGGTACTCCGCCGGCCGCTCCTTGGCCCGGGGGGCAAAGCTGGTGAGTATCGAGGCCAGGTCCTTGCGCAGGCCGGTAAGGGTGGTCTGGTTACTGCCCGTGCCGGTAACCAGCGCGGTGTCGATGCCCAGGGTTGTCCGCGCCCAGGGGGCAAGCTGGTCATACAGATAACGGGCGGTGTCGGCGAAAGCGGTGAAGACGATGACCTTGCGGTTGCCAGGATTGATGGGGTGGCGGCATTTGTGGTCGAGCAACTCGCGCAGGGCGATAAGCTTGGCGTCACGGGTGGCATCCACCTGGGCCGCCGCCGCGTGGAGCCGGGCCAGGCGGTTGCGATCTTCGATCAGGTCCTGTCGCCAGCGGATGAGGTCCACGTCCTTCAGCAGCACCTTCACCTTGCGCCCGACGAGCAGACTTTCGAAGGCGGGATCATCCAGGTCCAGGTCCGCGATGTCGATCTCCTCCAGGGTCTCGACGTGGCACTCGATGCGGGCTAGCGTCGCCTCGACGTCCCGTAGTTGCCGCTGTACCGTGAGGGCGAACGAGGACACGGCGCTCTCCATGCGCTTGAGCACGTTGACGCGTATGAGGTGGATCAAGCTCTCCTCGCGGTCGGCCTGGCGGAAGAAGCCCGCGCCGCCGCGAATCTCGGTGCTGTACTTGTTGTCGTAGGCGGCCTGCTGGTGAGGCAGGACGTACCGCAGCGGGGCGTAGGCGGCCAGGTTTAGACGGCGGATTTCGGTGTTGATCTCGCGGATCGAGCCAAACACGCCGGCGCGGTCCACCGCGGACTTGATGTTGATCGGCTTCAGCCGTTGCGGGAAGCGGCCGGTTTCAAGGGTGCCGTAGTATTTCTCGATGTGCTTGCGCGAGCGCGCGATGGTGAGCCTATCGAGCAGGGTGAAGTAGTCAAACCCGAGCATTTCGATCAGGCGCGCGGGCGCCCGGTCGCCGTCGGCGAGATCAAGCCAGCGGTTGAACTGTTTCTGCGCCAGGCGCGTGGTGCTGTCGATGCTGGCGATGCCTTGAGCAAGCAGTGCCGTGTCGTCACCTTCGGTGACGAAGGCGATCTGGTTGCGGAGATCGGCCAAGCGGTTGTTGACGGGCGTCGCCGAGAGCATCAGCACGCGGGTCTTGACGCCTTCCTGGATGACCTTGCGCATCAGGCGGTCGTAGCGGGTCTCGCTGCCAATCCGAGGGGTCTTCTTGTTGCGGAAATTGTGGGACTCGTCGATCACGACGAGGTCATAGTTGCCCCAATTGACGTGGGCGAGGTCAATGTCGCCGGAGGCCCCGCCGTCGCGGGAGAGGTCGGTGTGGTTGAGAACATCGTAGTTGAAGCGGTCGGGCGCGAGAAAATTGCGCCGATCGTTGGCCTTGTAGAGGGTCCAGTTGTCGCGCAGGCGTTTGGGTACCAGCACCAGCACGCGGTCGTTGCGGAGCTCGTGGTATTTGATGATCGCGAGCGCCTCGAAGGTCTTACCCAGGCCGACGCTGTCGGCGATGATGCAGCCGCCAAAGCGTTCGAGCTTGTCGATGGCACCCACGACGCCGTCCCGCTGAAAGCGGTAGAGCTTTTTCCAGACCACCGTGTTACGGATGCCGGTCGCCGACTTGATGACGCGCTCTTCGTCAAGATCTTCGCCGCGGTCACGAAAAAGATGGTGGAGGATGAGGCTATAAACGAGGAAGGGTGCCTGATAAGTCGCGAGGGATTGCACCTGGGCGATCACGGCGGCTTGGGCGCCGGCATCGGCCACCAGACTGGACCACTGGAGGTCGAACCACTGACTGAGTAAGCGGGCTTCCTCGGGCGTCTCGGACGCCTGGATCAGGCTCAAGGGATTGCCCGGCGCCACCCCGAGCCCGTCGGTGCTGAAAGCCAGCGAGCCGAGAAAGACTTGCAGCGGCCGTGCTTCGCCATCGCGCAGGACGATGGCACCCTGGGGAATGGCGCCGTGGGCGCGCCGGACCTCGGCCTTGTCCGCCAGCCATTGGGCCAGCCGGCTGGCGAGCCAACGGGTTTGGAGACGGTTGCGGGCGGCGCGGTCGGCGGCCGTGCCCAACAGGGCGAGGTCACTGCCGGGCGGTGGCAGGATGAGACAGCAGCGCTCTAACGCGGCTAGCCCAGGCAGCAACTCGGCAAAGGCAAAGAGGGATAGGGCCGAGGAGACAAGATCGCACTGGCGCCCGGCGGTGAGTTGGGGGCCCAGCCAATCGATGACGCGATCGGCACCGACATTGCGGATGAGCTTCATGCGGGTGCCAACCCTGGGGCGCTGGACGGCAGGTCGCGCCAGCTAAAGTGGGGAAGTTGCGTGGCGATGGGTGGCCGCGTGCGAATGGCAAAAGGATGAGTGGGCACCGCGTTCCTTTCAAAGCCAGAGCAGGTTCAGGTCAGGTCAGGCTTACGCAGGGGATAGGAAATCCAAATCGCACGGCGGCTGGCGCCCTGGAAAGCTAGCACCGAAGGAAGGTTCTTGGCAAGGGTACCGTGCGGGCAAGGGGTTTGTCCCAATGCTGCAGGGCCTTGCGATAATTTGGCCCAGTTCGGCCGCCCGCGCCACGCATGTATGACCAGCCGGGTCGCTACGGAACATGAGACAGGTAGATGAAGGGGCTCTGTTGGGAGGGATCATGCCGCCGTCTTGGCTAAGGTGCCTGCTCCCGAAACTGGAGAGAGGCCAGGCGGGCATAGAGTCCGCCCTGGGCCATCAAGGCCTCGTGGGTGCCGGCCGCCACCAGGCAGCCCTGGTCGAGCACCAGGATGCGATCGACCTGGCGCACCGTCGCCAGGCGATGGGCGATGACGATGCTGGTACGGCCCACCATCAGCTCCGTCAGGGCCAGTTGCACCAGGCGTTCGCTCTCCGCGTCCAGGGCGCTGGTGGCCTCGTCCAGCAGGAGCAGGACCGGGTCCCGGAGGATGGCGCGGGCGATGGCGAGCCGCTGGCGCTGCCCGCCGGAGAGACGCACCCCCCGCTCGCCCAGGAAGGTGTTGAAACCATTCGGGAGCCGATCCAGAAACTCGCTGGCGTGGGCGGCGTCCGCGGCGCGGCGCACCGCCGCGTCAGGCACCTCATCCAGGCCGTAGCGGATATTCTCCCAGGCGTCGGCGCCAAAGATCACCGGGTCCTGGGGGACCAGGGCGATCTGGCGGCGCAACTCCCCAGGTTCCAGGTCACGCAGATCCAGACCATCAAAGCGCAGGGCGCCGGTCTGGGGGTCGTAGAAACGCAGCAGCAGTTGGAAGAGGGTGGTTTTGCCGCCCCCGGAGGGGCCGACCAGGGCCACCTTTTCCCCCGGCTGGATCAGCAGGGACAGGTCCTTGACGACCTGGAGGTCCGGATGCGCCGGGTAGGCGAAACTCAGATCCTGGATGTCGATCCGCCCCTGGGCTGGCCGCGGCAGGGACCGGGGGTGAGCCGGGGCGCGAATGCCGCTCTCGGTGGCCAGCAGTTCCATCAACCGCTCGCTGGCCCCGGCGCCGCGCAGCAGTTCGCCGACGATCTCGCTCAGGCCGCCGATGGAACTCGCTACCAGCACGGCGTAGAAGAGGAAGGCGGAGAGTTCGCCACCGCTCATCTGGCCCGCCAGCACCTCGCGCCCGCCGACCCAGAGGACGGCGCCGATGGCCCCGAAGGTCAGGGCCGTGGCGATGGCGCCCAGGGCGGCACTCAGGAGGGCGCGGCGCAGGGCGGTGCCGAAAGCCGCCTCCACCCGCTTGCGGTAGCCTTGCCGGTCGATGGCCTCGTGGCAAAAGGCCTGGACGGTGCGAATGGCGTGGAGCACCTCGTCCACATAGGCCCCGACGTCGGCGACCCGGTCCTGGCTGGCCCGGGACAGGCGCCGCAAGCGGGAGCCGAGCAGCCAGAGGGGCAAGATCACCAGGGGCGTGCCCAGCAGCACCAGTCCGGTCAAGCGGGGGCTGGTGAGGGCCAGCATGAAGAGCCCGCCGATCACCAGCAGGGAGGCGCGCAGCGCCATGGCGAGGGTGGAGCCCACCACGGTCTGGAGCAGGGTGGTGTCCGAGGTCAGGCGCGAGATGATTTCCCCGGTGCGCGTCGTCTCGAAGAAGCCCACGTCCAGCCCCAGGACCCGGCCAAAGACCGCCGCGCGGATATCGGCGATGACCCGCTCGCCGATCCAGCTCAGCAGATAGGCTCGGGCCAGGATGGCCCCGGCCATGGTCAGCACCACGGCGAGGAAAAGCTGGAGGGAGCGGTTGAGGGCGGCCTCGGAGCCCACCTTGAGCCCAGTGTCCACGACTTCCCGGATCACCTGGCCAAAGGCCAGTACGGCCCCGGCGGCCACCAGGAGGGCTAGCACGGCCAGCAGCACCCGGCCGAAGTAGGGCCGCACGAAGCCTAGCAGGCGCATCAGGGGCTTGAGATTACGGGTGGTGGGCCTCTGCGGGAGGTCGGAGGAGGAAGAGCGCATGGTGTTCTCGGTTAAAATAGTTAGAACGTGGCGGCACCGGCCAGCCCGATCGCGCCATCATATACCCAGCGCCCGTCACGCTTTGCGGGTGGCGATGGGCCAATGGCGGGTGGCAGGTAGCGGCAGGCCAGGGCCGGGTGGCGGTGGGTGGGGTGTCGACAGCAGGGATGCTGTCGCCAAGCCTACAGGGA
>JBASIS010000060.1:0-1838 GCA_049654905.1 Chromatiaceae bacterium | reverse complement strand
ATATTTGCTGTCCGGGAAGCGCCGTACCAGTTCCGAAAAGTCGTTGAAGGCATCCAGGGCCGAGCCGGGGTCGCGCTGGGAACGGTCGGTCGGGATGTAGCGGTCGAGAAAATCGACGCTGCGGTTGTAGTTGACGATGCCTTTGAAGTAGTAGGCGTAGTCCACGTAGGGGCTCTGGGGGTACAGCTTGATGAAGCGGTCCGCCGCCGCGATGGCCTCCTCGGGCTTGTCTGCCTTGTAATAGGCATAAGAGACATCAAGTTGGGCCTGCATGGCGTAGCGGCCGAAGGGGAAGCGGGCCTCTAGCTTCTCGTAATATTCGATGGCCGTCTCGTAGCCGCCGCTGTTTAACTCCGCGGAGGCCTCGGAGTAGAGTTTCGAGGCGCTCCAATCCTTGGTCGTGTCTTCCTGGTTGCCAAACCAGGAACAGCCGGACAGAAGGAGTGCCAGGGCCAGCAGGGGCCCAAGGGTAGGCAGGAAAGGTTTGATCCGGTAATACATGTAATGATTCATCCAGACGAAAACGGCCGCAGTATAACCCAAGCGCGGACGGGCGCGAGGGGGCTTCTTCATCGCCCGCGGGTGGGCGGGTGATAGTCGCCGCCGCGGTCCCCCGTGCCTGCCGTCTGGGCGCCGACCTGGGTGGTCAGCGCCTGGATCAGGCCCTGGCCGAGTTGCTGCCCGAGTTCTCGCGCAGCCGGCTGCAACAGTGGATCGATGAGGGCCGGGTACGCCTCAACGGTCAAGCCTGTCGGCGGCGCGACAAGGTCTGGGGCGGGGAGGAGGTATGGCTGGAACCGGTGGTGGCGCCGGACGAGACCTGCCAACCCCAGGATCTGCCTCTGGACATCGTCTTCGAGGACGAGGCCATCCTGGTGATCAACAAGCCCGCCGGGCTGGTTGTCCATCCGGCTGCAGGTAATCCCGATGGCACCCTCCAGAATGCCTTGCTCCATTATGCCCCGGAACTGGCCCTAGTCCCCCGGGCTGGCCTGGTCCACCGGCTCGACAAGGATACCAGCGGCTTGTTGGTGGTCGCCCGCACCTTGCAGGCGCACAAGTTTCTGGTGGACCTCCTCCAGCAACGCCAGGTTCATCGGGAATATCGCGCCCTGGTGACGGGCGTCCCGACGGGCGGCGGCCATGTCGATGCCCCGGTGGGCCGGCATCCGCGTCAACGCACCCAGATGGCGGTGGTCTCCGGCGGCCGGCCGGCGGTCACCCACTACCGCCTCCTTGAGGCCTTTCGGGGCCATGCCCTGCTGGCGGTGCGGCTGGAAACCGGGCGTACCCATCAGATCCGGGTCCATATGGCCCATATCCACTACCCCATCCTGGGCGATCCGGTCTATGGCGGTCGGCCCCGACCGCCCAAGGGCGCCTCGACGCGGCTGGTGGCGGGGGTGAGGGCATTTCCGCGCCAGGCCCTGCACGCCATCCGTCTCGGCTTCCCTCATCCGCTCGCGGGCGAGGCGTTGGCCTGGGAGATCCCCCTGGCGGCGGACATGCTGGACCTGGTGAGTCTGCTGCGGGAGGACGCGGATGGAGTGGCTTGAGGCCGACTGGTCTGCCCCGCCATGGGTGCGGGCGATCAGCACCACCCGGCGTGGCGGCACCAGTCGCGGTCCCTATGCGGGGCTCAATCTGGGCGATCACGTGGGCGACGATGCCACCTGCGTCGCCGCGAACCGGGAGCGGCTGCGCCTGGGGCTGGGTCTGCCCGCCGCGCCCCACTGGTTGCGCCAGGTCCATGGCTGCGCCGTGGCGCTGGCCCATGAGTCCGCGGTGGCTTGCGAGGCGGACGCCATGGTGGCACGGGGTCCGGGCCAGGTCTGCGC
>JBASIS010000059.1:0-27059 GCA_049654905.1 Chromatiaceae bacterium | reverse complement strand
TCAAGCACTACGTGCTGACGGCGGCGCGCGTCCGGCCGGCGCTCCCTCAACCCTGACGCCACCTCGCCTGGGGCGCTCCCGCTCTCTACTCCCGGTCCTCCCTGGCCCCGGCGGGAAGCTGGGCATTCTAGCGAGTTGACGCGGACTGTCAAGGGGTTCCGGGGAGGATGACTCCGCGGGACCCGTCTAGCGACGCACCTTGAGCCGGCTTCCGGGCGGTAATTAGGTCACAAAACATTGATTATAGGGTATTTCACTAGCAGTGCGCGGCTTCATCCGCAATGCACGGGCCCGGAGCGCCTATACCGATCTGGTGCTAGCCAGCAGCTGACATCCGCTTAAGGGGCACTGACCGAGAAGATGGTCGGACCAACTCTCTAACGCACTTATCAAGGCTAACCGATCTGAATGATCGGCAAACGCTGCTCGGAGCGCAGCGAGTCGCTCCTGGTAATCCTTTAAGACGATGCTGGCACCCGCTTTCGGGTTGGTTAACCGCTGGAAGCGCCAGGTGTCCCATTCCTCCTGCTCTTCCTGGCTGAGGGTTTCCGGCCAATTACGGGCGCGATAGCGGAAGAGCATGGTCTCCAGGCGGGGATCCCTGAAGTTGAACCTCGCATCAGCCAAGGCCTGGGGGGATAGTTGGCGCAACTGGTCCATCTGGCGCCGATCCGCATCCGGAAAAAAGCCGCCCGCATAGATCATAAGATCAGGGTCGGTTTCAACCGGCCACTCGCCACTCAGATGCACCTGTCGCACCTTTGAGGCGAAGTCCGAGGCCTGGCCCAGCAGCTTGGCATGACGCTCGACCTGGGACAGGTCAATACCCCATCGTTCCGCCGCCAGCGCGGTCAGAGTCGCCAGGGGTGCCACCATCGGGGCATGATTGACATGGATGGTTTTGAGGGGGATACGCTCCATCCCCTCCGGTAGATCCTTAAGGGGCGTGAAGAGGCGTTCACGCATGGCCTCGACGGACAGGCCCAGCAGGGGCTCGGGTCCATATCGCAGGTCGTAACAAATCACGCCGTTGCGGAAGCGGGGATGACGAGATATCGGCAACACCGGGGCAATACAGCCAAGCCGGGCCGGGTAGCGGCTGGAGACATGTAGAAAGGGCTCGCCCTTGGCCACCAACCCCTCCACCTTGCCCCGCTCCCGCAAACTCAAGGCATAGGCATAAAGGCGCGGTTGATGAGCCTTGAGCAGGGACGCTAACTGAAGGGTGGCGCGCACATCAGCCAAGGCGTCGTGGGCCTGAGCATGCTCAATACCGTTGGCAAAGGTTAGATGTTCTAGTCGGAAGGAAGTAACGCCTTCCCCGCTGGCTGGCCACTGAATGCCCTCGGGCCGCAGGGCATGTGCCAGGCGCAGGACATCGATGATGTCCCAGCGTGAGTTGCCGTTTTGCCACTCGCGGGCATAGGGGTCGATAAAATTACGGTAGAAGAGGTTACGGGTAATTTCATCGTCGAAGCGAATGCTGTTGTAGCCCACCCCGCAGGTACCAGGCTTGGCCAGTTCGCGGTCGATAGCGGCGGCGAAATCAGCCTCGGGCACCCCCTCACGCCAAGCGCGCTGAGGGCTGATGCCTGTCAAGAGGCACGCATCGGGATGGGGAAGTAGATCGTCCGCGGGGCGGCAAAAGAGGATTAATGGCTCGCCAACCGGGTTGAGATCCTCGTCGGTACGCAGGCCAGCGAACTGACAGGGGCGGTCCCGGCGTTGATCCGCGCCCCAGGTCTCGTAGTCATGCCAGTAGAAGGTCTTGCTCAAGCCCCAGCTCCGCTTTGACCCCTGACCGCCCGGCCGCGGCCAGGTTGCCAAATGCCACCGCCAGGGAACTCATCCCTGAAAGAGCCAACACCCCGGGAAGACGTAAGCATCCTCCCCGCACTCGCGGTGAGGATGCCATGGATATTAAATCTTTTCTTTGATACGGGCAGCCTTGCCAGTACGTCCACGCAAATAGTAGAGCTTGGCGCGGCGTACATCGCCACGGCGCTTAACCTGGATGGAATCGACCACGGGGCTGTAGGTCTGGAATACCCGCTCCACGCCTTCGCCATGAGAGATTTTTCGCACGGTGAAGGCCGAGTTCAAACCGCGATTACGCTTGGCGATGACGACACCCTCGAAGGCCTGAAGTCGCTCGCGGGCACCCTCCTTAACCTTGACCTGCACCACCACCGTGTCTCCGGGGGCGAAATCGGGGACCACGCGGCCCATTTGCTCTTTTTCGAGTTCCTCGATGATATTCATGCTCTTTCGCTCCTGTTCTCACCCGGCGTCTTGATGCGCGAGGATAAACTGATCCAGCAACGCCTGTTCCACTTTACTCAGGGAACGACGCTGCAATAAATCGGGACGGCGCAGCCAGGTTCTGCCCAATGCCTGCCCGAGCCGCCAACGTTCGATAGCCCCATGGTCGCCACTCAGCAGCACCAACGGGACTGACCGGCCGTCGATCTCCGACGGTCTGGTGTAGTGGGGATGATCCAGCAGACCATCCACATACGAATCTTCCCGAGCCGAGTCCACATGACCCAGGGCACCCGGCAACAGGCGGATGACAGCGTCCATGACCACCATGGCCGGTAACTCGCCGCCACTTAAAACATAGTCGCCGATGGACCACTCCTCGTCCACCCAGTCATCGATGAGGCGCTCATCAATGCCTTCGTAACGGCCGGCGATCAGTATCCAGCCGCTGGCCTGGGCAATGGCCGCCATCTCGCCTTGATCCAGGAGCCTGCCCTGGGGACTGAGATAGGCCACCCGACTTTGCGGCGCCTCGGCCCGCGCGGCCTCCAGGGCTGATCTCAAGGGCGCCACCTTCATCACCATACCAGGGCCGCCCCCATAGGGCCGGTCATCGACGGTATGATGTGGATCCAGCGCGTAATCGCGCGGATTCCACAAATGAAGCTCGGCAATACCCTGTGCCAGCGCCCGCGCTACGACCCCCTCATCCTCCAAGGCCCGGAACATGGCCGGGAAGAGGCTGATGACATCAAAACGCACGCCGCCGGACCGCGGCTAGAAATCCGGGTCCCAAGCGACCCGCATCAACTTCCTCTCCAAGTCCACTTCCGTGACCACATCACCCCAAATAAAGGGTATCAGGCGCTCGCGATCCCCGCGCACCGCCAGGACATCGTTGCCGGCGGTCGCGAAGAGATGATGGACCTTGCCCAGGGGCACCCCTTCCAGGGTCTCCACGGCCAAACCTTCCAGATCGGCCCAGTAGAATTCGTCCTCGCCCGGCGGAGGCAATTGATCCCGGCTGACCGAGATGTTCTGTCCAACCAGAACCACCGCTTGCTCCCGGTCTTCACAACCGACTATCCGCGCCACCAGACCCTTGCCATGCCGCCGACCCTCGACCGCGGTTCGCACCTCGGCCTTATCACCCAAGAGCCAGGGGTTATAGCCCAGAATGGCTTCCCTAGGGTCCGTCTCGGAGAAGATCTTGACCAACCCATGCACCCCGTAAATTCCGGAGATGCGTCCAACGACTAGGGTACGGTCATCCGCCATGGCGTGTTGATTCCTGGGGCAAACAGGCCCGAGACCTGCTCGCCGTCAGAGGAATCAGGAAGCGACGACGGCCTGAACGCCCGTGGCCGCCGGCAAGCTCGCGGCCTCTTTGGCCACTTGCTTCAACAACTCCGCAACGCGCTCGGTGGGCTTGGCACCTTGGGAAATCCAGTAGTCGGCGCGCTCACGATCCAGACGCACCTTGACCTCGCCGCCAACGGCAATGGGATTAAAAAAGCCAATACGCTCAATGTAGCGCCCATCCCGGCGACAACGGACGTCGGCAACGACGACTTGATAAAAGGGGCGCTTCTTGGCGCCGCCACGCGACAAACGAATCGTGACCATGGTTAGTCCTGATTGGGTTCCAGAATCGGGCTCCCGGCACCATTCGGGGCACAGGAAAACACGGCATTTTACTTGAAAATGGAAAAATGAAAAGCGCCAAAATCGCCTAAGGTCCCTATCCGGCCTGGCAAGGCCTTCAAAAGGGCATCCGCCCCGGCATCCCCATCCCCGGAAGCCGACCCGACAACGACCGCATCATCCGCGCCATGCCGCCGCCCTTCATCTTTTTCATGGTCTTCTGCATGATAGTGAACTGCTTGAGTAGGCGATTGATATCTTGGATCTGGGTCCCCGAACCCAGGGCGATGCGTCGCTTGCGCGCGCCCCGGATGAGAGCGGGAAAGGCCCGCTCGTGAGGGGTCATGGAATTGATCATGGCCACAAGCCGCTTCAACTCCTTGTCGTTCACTTGCTGTTTGAGATGCTCCGGCACCTGGCCCATGCCAGGCAGCTTGTCCATGAGCCCGGCCATACCCCCCATGCTCGCCATCTGCGTCAACTGGTCGCGGAAATCCGCCAGATCAAAATCCTTGCCCTTCTGGATCTTTTTGACCAGCAGCTCCGCCTTCTGGTGGTCGATCTTGCCCTGCACCTCCTCGACCAACGACAGAACATCCCCCATGCCCAGGATGCGCGAGGCGACGCGATCGGGATGAAAAGGCTCAAGCGCCGACGTCTTCTCGCCAACACCCAGGAACTTGATGGGCTTACCCGTGATGTAACGGATAGACAGGGCAGCGCCGCCACGGGCGTCGCCATCGGTCTTGGTGAGGATCACGCCCGTGAGCGGCAGAGCGGCATCGAAGGCCTTGGCGGTATTGGCCGCATCCTGGCCGGTCATGGCATCCACGACGAAGAGGGTTTCGATGGGCTTGACCGCCGCGTGCAGCCGCTGGATCTCCTCCATCATGGCCTGATCGACGTGCAACCGCCCCGCGGTATCGACGATGAGGACATCCTTAAAGTGTTTGCGGGCCGAGTCCAGGGCCGACTGGGCGATATGCACCGGATCCTGATCACCCTGGCTGGGGAAGAATTCCGCGCCCACCTCCGCCGCCAGCGTCCGCAATTGGTCAATGGCCGCCGGACGATAGACGTCGCAACTGACCACCATGACCTTCTTCTTCTGTTTCTCCTGGAGCCAGCGGGCGAGTTTGGCCACACTGGTAGTCTTGCCCGAACCCTGAAGGCCCGCCACCAGCACGACCGCCGGCGGCTGCGCCGCCAGATTTAGGACCTCGTTGGCCGAACCCATGAGTTCGACTAACTCGTCGTTGACAATCTTAATCAGGACTTGGCCCGGAGTCAGGCTGCGCGCCACCTCCTCGCCCATCGCTTTGTCGCGGACCCGGTCAACAAAGGCACGCACCACCGGCAAGGCGACATCGGCCTCCAGCAAGGCCATGCGGACCTCGCGCAAGGAGTCCTTGATGTTGTCCTCGGTCAGGCGACCCCGGCCACGGAGATTGTCGAGGGCGCGTCCGAGGCGCTCCTGCAGATTTTCGAACATGGTCTTCCTCGAACAGGAAAAAAGAGTGGTAATGGACCTGCAAGGCCCGTGGGCGGTAGAACCAGTCCAGTATAATGCAGAGACTTCCCGGGCGGATGGCTGGGCTTGCGTATCAGATCCAAGGTACGACTGATCAGGCGCTCCGCCGGCATCGTTTCTCACGCGCCGTCTTTATGCGATTATCCACTGCCATGAATCATCTCTACTTTGCCCTGACCGCCATCGTCCTTTATCTCGCCGCCACGGGCCTGATCGGGTGGCGCTTGCTCGGCCGCCGGCATCCCCACCCGCCCCCCCGCATCCTTGCCTTATGGCTGGTCTTTGCAGGGCTGTTACTGCATGCCTGGCTTCTCTACGATGGCATTTTCAGCCAACCAGGTCTTAATCTCGGCTTTTTCAATGCCTTGGTTCTAACATCCTGGACCGTCATTGCCCTGTTTCTCATCTCCAGCATCACCAAGCCCGTGGAAAATCTGGGCCTGGTGCTCCTACCCGTGGCGGCCTTGACATTAGCACTGGAGGCAAGCTTTCCGAGCCCGGAATTCATGCGACCGGCAGTGGGATGGGACATCAAGATCCACGTGCTCATCTCCATGCTGGCCTACAGCCTGCTAACCCTGGCCAGCGTTCAGGCTATCCTGCTGGCGATTCAGGATCATCGTCTGCGCGGCCGTCAAACCGGCGGCTTCATCCGTGCCCTGCCTCCGCTGCAGACCATGGAAAGCATGCTTTTTGAGATGATAGGCGCGGGCTTTGCCCTTCTGACCCTGGCCCTCATGAGCGGGTTTTTCTTCCTGGAAGACATGTTCGCCCAGCACCTGGTTCACAAAACCGTCCTCTCGACGCTCGCCTGGCTGATGTTCGGCAGCCTGCTCATAGGCCGCTTCCGCTACGGCTGGCGGGGCAAGACAGCCATCATCTGGACCTTAAGCGGGTTTGCGATCCTGATACTGGCTTACTTTGGCAGCAAGGTGGTACTGGAACTTGTGCTCCAGCGTTAGGCGGTAGCGGACCCCCCCCGTCGGCCTGGATACGAGACCCAGGCCGACGCGGGTTCAGGCCCTTGCGGGAGAGGGGCAATCAGCAGGAATGGCAGAAATAATCCGGCAGACCGGCGATGTGGCAAGCCTGCTTGCAGCCACCCGCGGGGAACAGCCCCTCCAGGGTGCGCCGGGTACAAGCAACATGGGGGCTGATTTCATCGCCAATGGCCCGGATGACCAGCTTAGGCGAAGGCGGATGCCCAAATTCTTTATAATAATCGCGCAAATACTCAATCACCACCCAATGGCGAGGGGTCAGGATTAAGCCCTGCTCGGCGGCCATGGCCTCCGCCACTTCACGATCCCAAGCATCGAAACTGGCTAGAAAACCCTTGCGGTCCACCGCCAGATGACGACCGGCGATCTGCATTGTAGACATGATGGCTAACTCCTCCATCCTACTTGGGGATGGCTTTATGTAAGTTGGTGGAAATCAAATTTCTGCCCATCCCTGGAGGACAACTTCCTGGCCTACCGGCTTGCCGCAGAAGGGCGTCCCGGAACTGGCCATTTTGCGTTGGTGGACGAGTCCCGATCCCCTCCAGGACCCGAACTCTGCGGCGAACTCTAACAAAATTGAGGCCATTTGACACGAATTTCCAGTCCCCAGTCTTTCATGGATCCGGCGGCTCCCGCCCGAGGGCGAAGTTGTGATCGCTTGTCAAAAGCCGGTCCTATGGTGCTACAATTCCCACCCTCGGAAGTTCAGGGCCACCACAAGGCCAGAACCCATCCCCAGCGACCCATAATCCGATTCTTGGGGCCGTAGCTCAGCTGGGAGAGCGATGCGTTCGCAATGCATAGGTCAGGGGTTCGATCCCCCTCGGCTCCACCAAAACTTAGATTTTACCGTCCCGCACCGGACCATAAGAGACCCGGACCCGCCCCGAAAAGGCGGGTTTTTTCATGTCCTTACCCTGGGGCTTAATGAGGTGGACCCCTACGTCAAGACAGCGTCCAGGACCTAACCGGCAGGGGTGGGAAGAAGGGATCGAGGCGAGGCGAGGCGCTCGCCGGCAGGCGCTAATCATTGATAGAGCCGTGCCGCCCGCTTGGCGCGCGTCATTCCCACATAGACCAGCTTGCGTAGATTTTCGTCCAACTCGTGATTGACCACGATCGCCACGGCGTCGAACTCCAGGCCTTTGGCGCGATGTAGGGTCATGGCGAAAATTTGCGCATCCTTGCGGCTGAGGCGCTCGCGGTGGTCGAGGGTGGCCACCTTGTAGCCGGCCTCCCGGATCTGCTTGACCAACTGGTCGCGCAGCTTGAGGGTGGGAGCCATGACGCCGACCTGGGTGTCACGGTTGTCCTTCAGGCACTGTTCAATGAAATCCCTGATGCCATCACGAATCGCTTCCATCGATGCGCCCTGGATAAGGTCCGGCCTGGGACCGTGCAGCAGCGACTTGTAGCGGGAGATCTCATCCGAGCCGCCGTCCAGATCATCGACCTCGATATCCTCCAGCAGCGCGACCGCCTCGCGGCGAATCTCTTCCGTAGTCCGGTAGTTCAGATAGAGCTTCTTCCCACGACCGCGGATATCGATCCCGCAACTGCTCATGCTGGCCTTGTTCTTGGCATAGATGCGCTGGTGGCCGTCACCGACAAACATCAGATCGTTGGGCCCCAGGGGCACCAGAGCGCGGATCAGTCTCAATGCCTGCGGGCCGAAGTCCTGTGTCTCGTCCACCACCGCATGGGCGTAGGGCGGATTCCCTTCGGCGGCGAGGATGTCTCGGGCATCCCGATAGGCGTCGTCCGGCTCCTTCAGACCCTTGGCGCTCAACTGCAGCCGATAGTTCTCGAAAATCTCCCACAGGGCATCACGCTTCTTGCGTGAAAGCAGGACGCCCCTGCCGCGACGGGGTGCCTCGCGGTAGGCGTCGCGGGTCGCCAATCCCTGGGCCAGGACCACCTGCTCGAACTCCTCGCGGACGAACTCCCGCGACACGCCCAGCGCGGGATCGAAATCGACCATGGCGGACTCCCAGACCGGCGCGCACTTGGCCTCGAAGTCGAAGGCGATCTCATGCTCGTAGCGGCGGACCTTGAGAAAGCGGAACACCAGGGCGTCCAGGTTGATGATGTCGATGTGCCGCATCTGTTCCGGCGTGCAGATCGACTTGAGGCCATCCTCGATATCCAGCGCCAGATTCGTCGTAAAGGTCGTGAAGAGGAGCTTCTGGTCCGTGTCGCCGAGGGTGTTGGCCAGGTGCTTGGCTCGGTGCATCGCCAGTACCGTCTTGCCGGTACCCGCACCGCCGAGGATGCGGCTCGGGCCATTCAGATGGCTGGTAGCCAGGCGCCGCTGGGTGGGGTGCAGGAAGACTCGCCACTGCTCCAGTGGGGCGGATAGGATCTCCTGGAGGTCATTTTCGCCTTCCACCACATAGAAGCGGGAACGGCTCTCATCGCGCTCGGCGGCGCTTGCGAAATCTTGCGTATCGATCTCCCGATCGACCCGGGTTTCGCGGGAGGCCAGTATGCTCGCGACCGAATCGCCCGCCAGAAACAGAAAGAGCCCCTCGTAAGCCTCGACGGGCAATTCTTCGCGCATGGCATCCAGGTCGCCCTCCGATCGAATGGTCCGGACCGCCGGGACCATCTCCTCGGGTACACCGAGCGCCATCAGATCCCGGTCCGAAAGTGCGGAGAAGACGGGCTCGGGCTGGGACGGTAAGGGGGCCGCCTTGCTCTGCAGGGTCTCCTCGACAAAGTGCAGGTTGGTCAGGGTGAGGGCACCGTTGACCGGATTGACGCTCATCTTCCTCTTGGTGGCCCAGGCATAGGCGTCATCGTGCGCGTCGATGTGCAGCCAGACGAAGACATTGTCCCGTGGTGCCCGAAAGACGATGCCGCGATAGCCTTGATCGATCCGCACCGAACGAAAGTTCTTGTCCTTGGCGCCCTGGATCGTCTCGTAGTTGATGCCCGGGCTGCGCGGGTCGGTCTGGAACTTGAGCATGAACTCCAGGCCCTTGGTCTGCACCCCCGCCGGCAATGCCGTCATGCGCTTGATGACCTCGTTGCTGACGATGATCTTGACGTCTTCTGTCATCTTGTCTGGCCTGTGAGGGCGGACTCTACGGCGAGCCACCAGTTGTCACTTTCCTCGATGACGGCATAGCCGGCGCCCTGCCAACTGCCCGCGAACTCTACCTGGACGGAGGTCAGGAAGACGAGACGGGCCTGCTCCCACAGCAGCTCCGCCACCCGATAGTCGTCGCCCTCCTCCTGCTCGCAGCCGATGTCATCCGGTGGCGGCACTCCAACGTTGGCCAGATAAACGAAGCCCTGTGCCAGGCGTTCGAGGAACTGGGCTTCGTCGAGTATGCGGGCCCAACCCGGGCCCCCTGTTGCGGGCCTGGCCACCTGGGGCTGAGGTACGGCCAAGGTTTGGCCCGCGGCGAGCATGGAGCGCGTCAGCAAGGCAACGCCCGGCACGGCTTGCAGCAGATTGGCCAGGCGCAACCATTGACGCCAAGGGCCGCGCCCCTGCTTGGTGTCCTGAGTAATGGCAAGATCGTCGATGACCAGGGCGCCCGCGACCGGATATTCGGAAGTGCTCTTTCCGGTGAGAAACTTCGGCTCGGCCTTGCCAACCCATTGCAGAGCCCCTTTGGCTGGGCTGTGCAGATGAACCGCATGAGCATCCAGCCTGAGCCATTCCGGCAGGGCGCTCAGGACCTCGGTGCCGCGCGTCTTGATCACCGCTGTCACTTCGTTGGGCCGTAGCACGCTGCGCATCAGCAGATGTTGGCCCGTCGGTTGCAGCCAAAGCAAGGGGTCCTGGCCCGTGGCATCGGCTTGACCGAGCAACCGCAACAAGAGGGCGATGCCATTCGAGCTCAGGTCGTGCGCTGGGATCCGCGGGATGCGATCCACCGGTATCTGCTGACCGGATTCGGTCATGAGCAGGCTCAAGGGACTCTCCAGGTCGGTGCCGCCCTTGAGCTTGTGTGCCGCCTCGATATCCTCGAAGGTCACCGACCATACCCGGTACTCCCCCCGCAGCATCAGGGTGGCGCGCTTGCGGGCATCCTCCGCCAGGGACTGCTGGTGGAACTCCCAGCCGTCCACAAACACCGCAATCGGCCGCATCGGGCTAGCGGACTTGGTGGCCGAGATCACGAAGTCGGGTTGACACAGGATCTGTCCCGAGGATAGGTCCTCGATAGGCACCTGGGTGTCCACCCAGTATTTGCTGGGACCGGTCGTCAGCAGATAGGCGGTCTTGCCCTCCTTGATGTCCTGGGTGACCTGCACGGCGGGAAATCTGGCATTGTCCGCATCCAGTTGTCCGCCCAACGCCTTCAGGGCCGGCAGAAAGCGTCGCTCCAGCTCGGAGCCGAAGTCGGGATTGATATAGATCGCGGACAGACATTTCACCTGCTTGCGCTGGAAGTTGCCCTCGACCAAGGCATCGAGCATCTCCAGCGCGGCGGTGCGAGAGATGTGCCGGCGGTTCCGTCCCTGGCGGTAATGAAACACGCATTGGTAGCACCCGTCCATGTTGGGCCTGTCCTTGCAGCCGCAGTCCCGGATCACCGCATGGGCCGCGGCCAGAACCTCGGTCAGGGTATCCGCGTCACCCGCCAGCAACTGCTGCAAATAGCCGGTGCCGCCGGGCACCGAGTCATAGATCAGGATATAGGTCTTGCCGGAGCCGTCCCCGGAGCCCGCCTCGGACATGGTTTCGAAGCGCAGGTGGTCCACCTTGCCGCCAAAGCGCTTGCGCAGGCCCAGTTGCAGCGCCGACATGAAGGAATAGGTGGTGCGCTCACCGGAGCCGAACCCCTTGGGCACCATGATGCGCAGGCACTCGGACTCGAACCGACGGTACAGGAAGAGCCGGTCCAGCAGGTGCTCGCTCCCCGTGGCGTGGCGGTCCGGACAGTCCGGGGTGTGCTCCTGCTTGCGCGCTTCGTCGCGGTTGTTCTTGCCGCTGGGCTGCACCATGCCGCAGCTCTTGCACAGCGAGAATCCGGGCTTGGCGCTATCGTCACCCGCGATCAGCGTCGCCTGCTCGACGGCCCCCAGGGGTGCCGGCTGGCCGAGATTCAGGTCGTGAAAGGCCGCCTTGACGATGAACTCGAAACCATAGATGGCCTGGTCGGACTCCAGCGTCCAGGCGCTGCGCACGTCCTCGGTAGCGAAGTTCATCAGCAAGCGGCGGGCATAGAAGCGCGGGTTGCGGGCCTCGTCGGTCTCGGTGATCCGCGTCTTGTCCGCTCGCTTGATATTGGCGACGGCCCGGGTCAGACGCAGCGCGGGCCGTACCTGGCTGCCGTCCGCCCAATGACTGTCGCCACAGTGGGGACAGGTGTCCGCCTTGGCCTCCGGCTCGGTGAGCGGGGTCAGAAAATGGCAGCTCGCGCAGAAGCGGTGCTCGGCCGGCGGCTCCAGGCTCATGTCGATCTGGTCGATCTGGACCTTGCTCTTGTGGGCGAAGAAGGTGTTGCGGGGCGCAAACTCCGCCAGGGCCGCGTGGGCGGGCCGGCTGTAGCGGTGGACCGGCACCGAATACTCCTCGCCGCTGGCCTTGGCGCCATGGATGATGGTGGTCAGCGCCACCCCCTCCTCGGGGAAGGCGTAGTTCGGCAACAGCCCGGCGTTGGTCATGGCCTCCAGCAGGTATTCGTTGTTGAGCTGCGCGATGCGCTGCCCCAGTCCAGCGCGCTCCTTTTCCAGCAGGTCGATCTCGGCCAGGGTCTGCTCGTCCTCGGGGCGCTTCTTGAGCCGGGCGACCTCGGCGCCGATGGCCTTGCGGCGTTTCTTCCAGGATTCGCGCTCCCCATGGGTCTCCTCGAAAAAGGCCAGGAAACGGGCGCGCAGGTTCTTCTGCTGTTCCGTCCCGGTAATGAAGGCCTCCAGCTTCGCCCGCGTCTCGGGGCGCAGTTCATCGCCCAGCATCCCGCAAAAGGCCTCGAAGAGGGCAGGCTCCTTGCGGTTGACGAAATCCAGGTAGTTGAAGGGAAATCGCCTGGTATCGCCATCCAGCTTCGCGACCTGGTCGAGGGCCTCGCTCAGCTTGTCGGGCAGGGCCGGGCTTTCCTCGGCGACCCAATGATCGAAGAAGAAGGCGTAGAGCTGACGGCGCAGCACCTCGGCGGCGTTCAGATAGATGGCTGGGGCCTCCACGTCGCCCTTCAGCATCTCCAGAGGATTGGCGAAGTAGTACTGATCGTGCCCGTCCGGGGAGGCATCGGCGATGGCGAACACCGCGGCATTGCCATCCCGGCGCCCGGCGCGGCCGACGCGCTGGATGAAATTGGCCGGGTTCGGCGGCACGCCCCCCAGCATGACGCTGGACAGGGAGCCGATGTTGATGCCCATCTCCAGGGTCGGCGTTGCCGAGAGCAGGTTCTCGAACCAGGGCTGCCAGGCGTCGTCGGGGGTCATGAAACGGTCCTGCAAGGCGATCCGCTCGTCCCGCTCCAGGAGCCCCGTGTGCTCATGGGCGATGACCCGGGTGACATCGCCGCCAGCAAGTCGGGCATGCCACCAGTTTTCCCCGATCACGGACTCTGGCCGCAGGGTCTCCCCGGGGCTGTTCCAGGCGGGCAGCCCGCTCAGGGCCTCGGCGGCATCCTCCGGCACCCAGACGGCCTGGGAGCCGGTGGGGGTGACCAGCCGGCGCAGGCCCCGATACAGGTTCAGCCGGCTCGGGACCAGGCCAAACACCCGTGCCCGGTTGCCCCTGTCCTCCAGTTGCACGAACCGCCCCAGGCCAGCCGCCGCGAGTGCCTTCAGCAGTTCCTCGTAGGCCAGGGTGACGATGCCGGGGGAGCACAGCGATAGGCCCAGGGCGAGCTGCGCCCAGCGCAGCAGCGGATTGCCGTCGCGCTCCTCCAGGTGCAGAAATCCGTACCGGCCCGCCTCCCGGCTGACGAAGCGCGGGGCCTCGGAGCGGCCACGATGGGGTATCCAGTGGCTGCGGGGCTTGGTGAACTGGAACCGATCGAAATCACCCGTCTCCGCGACCTGCTCCAGCCCCAGGTGGAAGATGGCCCCGGCCTGAATCAGCATCAGCACCGTACCCGTGGCCCAGAACAGCACCCCCTCCTCCGTCAGCGCCTCCAGCCCGCCCCCGGCCTGGCGCAACTCGGGCGTCAGGGTCCGCGACAAGGCCGACAGATCGGCCAGGGCCGGGAACAGGACGGCGATGCCAACCCGGCTCAGGGTCCGACCCCGATCCGAACGGTGGGCCAGCTCCTCGATGGCGCGCCACTGCATCCGCAGGCTAAGCATCTCCGGCAGCCGCGAGCCGGTTGCCAGGGTGCCCCTGGCGGTGAGCTCCCGCCAGTCCCGCAGCCACTCCAGGGTCGGCGGGATGAAGCGCGCGACGAAGTCCCGCGGGGACAAGGCCAAGGGGCTGGCCGGGTCCAGATAGCAGCGGCCGAGGGCATCCAGGGCCTGGTCCCAGGGCAGGACCAGGGGCAGCGTCGCCATGGCCTGGGCGAGGCCCGCGCGCACCAGGTAGCCCTCGGTCTTGGACTCGATGTAGCCGGCGCGGTGAGCGGCGTCCTGCACCGAATCGGAGAAGAGGATCAGCTTCTTGTGATCATTGAGGGGTGCCGACCAGAGCCGCTCCACGGCGTGGGCCGCGAGGCTGGTGGTCTGGGCGCCGATGATGAGCTGGCCGCCGCGCTGACCGCACACCGGGCAGGTATCGTCATGAACGGCGACCTCCCTTGCCTCGCGGCCGGCGTCGCGATCCCCCCGCACCCGCAAGCCGCGGGTGGCGCAGGCCAGGTGCACCGGCAAGACGTCGTCGCTCTGGCAATGTGGGCACTGGGTGAGCCGCGGGTTACCCAGGTGGCCGCACTGACCGCACAGGGTGTGACTGAGCAAGGGCACCAGGGCGCGCTGGCTCGCCCCCTCGGCCTCCGGCCGGGGATAAACGCGGGCGATGAAGGTATCCGGATAGCGGGCGAAGAAGCTGGCATAGATCTTCTCCGGGGCATTCACCACCCGGCTGTCCTGGGGCTGCTTCAGGGTCAGCCAGCCGGTGGTGTGACAATGGCGGCACTGGACCAGCGGCAGGCGCAGCCGCTCGCGCTCACTCAGCACCGCGGCCTCGGAGCGCAGCTCGATCTCGGCGGGATCGCGGCTGACGGTGGCCAGGACCCGGCGCAACTCCTGCAGCCAGAGCTGAACGCGCAGGGTCACCAGGTGGCTCAGCTCCCCGACCGGCGTTTGGGCATCCACCCGCTGCCCGGCATGAGGCGCCCGGGCCCAGGCCACCAGGGTCAGCAGGGCCCTGACCAGGGCCCGGGCCTCCGGAACCAGCCGGGCGCTCAGGGTGCGGTGGATTTTGTCCGCGATCTCGGCCACCGTGACCGGGGCCTGGGTGGCGGTCCGCAGCAGGGACTGAAACAGCAGATGCTTCTTCAGCTCCTCGCCGAGCCGCACCCGGCCCAGCGGCGTGTCGATGCCGGCCAGCAGCGCCGCCAGGACCTCCGGGTCCGTGAAGAATGCCGGCAGAACCTGCGCCACGGCCTCCTGGGGCCGCCCGTAGGTCCGCTGGCGGATCGCCCGCAGCACCGTCTCGTCGTCGGCAATCAGATGCTCCACCACCCGGTCGCCGATGAAGGCATCGAAGCCCTGACGGCGCTCGATGATCACCGCCTCTTCATCGAAGGCCGTGGCAAAGATCTGACCAGCGTACTCCCGCAGCGGGCGGGTATCGCTGGCATCGCCCAGGGTGGCCGAGGTACCGATGCAGATCAGTCGTTGCGCGTCGCTGTGCAGACGATGACGCAGGCGGCGGATCAGCATCGCCAGGTCCGTGCCCTGGGCGCCGTCGAAGGTGTGCAGCTCGTCCACCACCAGGTAGCGCAGGGTGTCCGGCCCGTTTCGGCGCCACAGGGGCTGATCCTTGGGCCGGATCAGCAGGAAATCCAGCATTTTGTAGTTGGTGAGCAGGATGTCCGGCGGGTTGTCCCGCAGCACGTCCTTGTCGGTGATGAGGTGCCCCGGCCCCATGGCGACGCTGTCCTGTTCGGGGCTCTTGCCCGCCTTGCCAGGCTGGTACCTGGTTTTGCCGGAGCCGACAAAGAGCCCGGCCCGGAGGCCAGCGAAGGCCGGCGTCGTGTGCACCAGTTCGGCGATACGCTTGGCCTGGTCGTCGGCCAGGGCGTTCATGGGATAGATGATGATGGCCTTGATGCCCGGCCTTTTCTGGTGCCGCTCTCGGGCGGCGTGCTCCAGAATCGGGTAGAGAAAGCACTCGGTCTTGCCCGAACCGGTGCCCGTGACCACCAGGGTGGACCCCTGCCGCACGCCGCAACGCCGCCAGGCTTGTTCCTGATGGAGAAAGGCCGGGTGCTCGGTCTCGAAGCCGGGGAAGAAGCCCTTGCCCTGGGAGCCCGAGACAAAGGGCATGCCAAGCTGTACATAGGGCCCCTTGATCCAGCTCGGGTCCTCGATCAGACGGCGGACCCCGTCCCGGAACAGCTCGGTGGAGGGCTCGAACTGGGTGCGCAGGGTCTCTGCGACCCCACGGCGGACTTCATCCACGACCAGTGATGGCAGCATTTCAGCGAGGCCCCATCGGTTATTACCCCTTTCATTACCCTCATGTGAGGGTCATTCATTACCTTAATTGCCACCGCCGCCCTTCGAACAACGGCATTGGGTCCCGGTCAATATCCTTACCGCGAGTGCTCCGCATCCCGTTGTTTTTCATGAGCTGGCTCAGCGCTGGGTCGGATGCCTGGTGGATGCGGTCGAGGATCGATCTTCGGCCCCGGCCACTCCCGCTCGGTTCTCAGCAGGTCCTCGGCAATCGCTTGCAAGTCGTAGTGGAAACGAGCGGCATGCGCTTCGCGCACGCGATGCAGTTCTTCAACGATGGGATCAGTCCACATGGTGGTCTCCAAGCAACTCTTCGGGGGTGCAAATAATGGGCGGCGGGTAGCCCGCCGCCTCGCAGATCGTTTCGATCAGGGGGCGCTTGCTGGCATTGGCGATATGCTTGCAGTTCCAGGTCAACAGGTAGTCCGTGCCATGCACGGCGGCGACCGCAATGTGCAGGGCGTCTTCCTTGGCCTTCTCCGGAAGGGCGGCGCCAGCGAGCAATCGTTGGGCCAGTTCGAGCGCCTCGTTGGTCAGGTGCAGGGCCGGCAATCCGTCCAGTAATTCCAGACGGCGCCTGGACGCCTCGGAATCTCCAGCCCTGGCCTCCGATATGACCAGGGCCGAAATCGACAATTCCCACTCATAACGCACCGACCACCAGTCATGACTGATTTGTTGATGCGCGGCGACGATCAGATCCCGACTCGGATGAGCGGCCAGATAGCTGATCACCGAGGTTTCAATGTAGACGCGGGACTTCATGCCGGGGCGTCCTCGCTTTGAGCCTGTTGGAAGAAGGCCCAGGCGACCCGGTAGTCCTCCTCGCGATCGGGGCGGACAAAGGGGGCCTGGTATTCGAGGGTGCGCCGCACCGGGCCGCCGGGCAAGGTGTCGTCAGGGAAGGTCTTGGTGATGGTGCAGCCGGCGGGTAGGTCGCGCACCTCCTCCCAGCCCAGGGCGATGCCCTGCTCCCGCCGTTGCGGTGTTTGGAGCCCAAAGGAGATGCCGGCCCTGAGGTCGGCCTGACGGGCCTTGCGCGGCAGGCCCACGCCCACCAGGCCTTTGCTCGGGGTGAAGACGATGCGCCCGGTCTGGTCGTACCAGGTGTCGGCCTCATTCTGGCGCATCACCGGAAACTGAATTCGGTAAATTGTCAGTAGCTCGTCCAGGGTCAGACCCAGGGCCTGGGCCACCAGGACGTCGATCTCGACCAGGGCCTGGCGGCGTGCGTAGTCGGTGCGCAGGGCGCAGTGGCGCTGCCAGGTGGGGGGGAGGTTGGCGAAGAAATCGGGGTCCAGCAGGAGGCTCGTGCTGGACCAGCGTTGTTCGCGGAATCCGGCTTCAAAGCAAGATTGCCAGAGGTTAGCGTAGTATTGAGTTATACAATTGAGCGCCAAGTATCTGGAATACGCCATTAATGGCAATTCGGGTACCGGCATAAACCGG
The DNA here is from genome assembly GCA_049654905.1 of Chromatiaceae bacterium. Lineage (GTDB taxonomy): Bacteria > Pseudomonadota > Gammaproteobacteria > Chromatiales > Chromatiaceae > M0108. The sequence continues at coordinate 9,587 of JBASIS010000059.1, read as the reverse complement.
GCCAGGTTGTCTCGAAATCGCGGATTTCCTGTAGTCTTGACCCAAAAATCAGCTACAACGCTTATAGATGCCGTCCCGAAAGCGATTAGATTAGATAGCTTCTCAAACGTCAGGCTATTGCACGGATCGATATGGCCGACTCCCGGAGGAAAAACCCCGGAGATCAAGGTCCGCTCACCAGCCTGGCTGAGCATAGATCTCGCAATGAATCGAAAATAACTGGTAACTCGTTGTGACCTGTCAGCTCCAGCTCCACCCCAAGGAACCCTTGGCGTCCGGTCCGCATATTCAGCCAGCGAGCAGTCAGGGACATAGTTGGTGCGCGGCAGATAATCGTCAGGCAATCGGGTGAGGTCAAGGCAGTCGTAATGGCCTTTCTCGGTACAGACGGCGCGCGGTGTCTTATACAAGGGCGTGCCGACAAAGAAATGCGGCCCGGATAGAATCCAATGTTTGGCATCGGCGGGAAAGTGGGTCTCGCGTCGAATGGTGCCGTCTCGTTGAGCATAGGTCTCGTCGAACATCACCGTCGAAAAATACTCGCCCTTGAGATCACCCAGCCGTCGAGGCTGGGAGGCGAACTTCTCCAAGACATTGACTAATTCTTCGGCGTGCAGCGTTGGTAAACGAGCCGCCACGGCAGGCGTTCCTTCTTTATCGTAGAGCTTGGCGAACAAAGCCAATCTGTCTTTATCGACATGCAGAACGCGGCTTGCATGGCCCACCTCATTCCAATCTTCGCCATGGTCATGCTTGATGCCGCCAACAGACCCTAGGCCATCATGGTGATAACTGGCATCGATCGTTCGAGCGGCAAATAGATTGGAGATGCTGTCAAAGTTTGGATCGGATCTGGACTGACATCGATAGATATTGATACTGAATTTAACCCGATGGCCTATTGGGAAAAGCATCCGTTGGTTTTGAAACTGAAAATGCCCCCGCAACCTCGGATAGACCTCGGCCCGAAACGCCTCGCCCTTGGGATCGTCATAAAGCCCTTCCGGATGCAGAAACCCAGCCACACCCTGCGCGTTACTCGCCATCCATGCCTGCGGCAGAAAGCACTTGTACAGATTGGTCTGCACGCCTTTAAGCAGCGGATAGTTCTGCGCCGCGTTCAAAAACGCCTGCATCCCCGCCTGCTCGCAGAACTCGTCGAGCCAGGGGCCCCGCATCTCCGGCCGCTCTGCAAAAAGCGCCGCCCGGCTCTTCGCCAGGTCAGACGCGCTCAGCTTGCGGATGGCGATCTTGGGGTCCGCCTCGCCGAGGATGCCCTTCTCCTCCCATTCCACCTTGAGCCAGGGCGGGTTGCCCAGGATCAGATCGAAGCCACCGCAGCCGCGGAAGATGTCCGCGAAGTTGAGTTCCCAGTGGAAGAAGCGGAAACGGGTCGCCAGGGCCTCGACCTGGATGACGCGGGGAAAGTGCTCGCGCAGGCGCTTGATGCGCAGCTCGCCGTAACGGTCGTGCAGGGTCTTCTCGGCGCCAGGTGCGACCAAGGGCAGTTGGCCCGGCTGGTCGTCGAACAGGGAGGGCTGGACTTCGGGGACCAGATACTGCCGTTCCACCTTGGCGGGCCTGGGGGCAAGGTCCAGCTCCCGCTGCTCGTCGATGTCCATGACGTTGCCTTCCAGGATGGCGCCGACCTCGGTGATCCATTGGGTGCGGGTCGGGAGAGCGTTGGCCTGGGCGAGGGGCCAGAACCAGAGGGCGCACCAGTAGTCCATCACCAATTTGAGGCGGCGGTAGGGGGTGGCGATGTCGCCATCCTCGCTCAACATGCCGGCCTTGCGGGCGGCCTCCTTGCTGGCCCGGCTGCTGATGCGGCCCTCATCGCTGTCGGGCCAGACCGGCAGGCTGTCCTCGGTGCGGGCACGGTCCTGGGCCAACTGGTGGGCGTGCTCCCGCCAGAGGGCGTCGATCTTGGCGCTGAGCTGCCGCAGACGCCGGATCTCCAGGTCGGAGAAGGGACCGAGCAGGGCCTTCTTCCAGGTCTTGACCCGGTCCAGCTCGCCGCCGAAGTACTCCTTGACCGCCTTGTTGGCGTAGTCGCACATCCCCGCGTCGGGGAGCAGGAAGTGATAGATGTCGTCGTCCCGGCGCGGCTCAACCGGGGCCAGGCGCCGGGGTACGGCATGGAGCCAGCACTGGGGGTTGGGGACCGACTTGCCGTCCGGTCCCCTGAAGTTTCTCGGGGCGTTGAGCTGACTCGCCCGGAACACCTGGGGGCGGGCACCCACCAGGGAGTTGCCGGTGAAGAGCTGATAGCCGAACCAGGGCACCCGGGCCGGCTTGGGGCGGCCCTGCTCGTCGGCCTCGCCATAGATGGCGTTGAGCCAGAGGCTGACCTCGGCCAGCTCGGTGGCGATGGGGTTCAGGTCCACCCCGAAGACGTTGGCGTCGGCCAGGCGCATCCGGATCTTCTGCAGCTCCTGGGCGTACTGGTCGTGGGGGATGCGACGCTTGAGCTCCTGCTGCTTGCGCTCCAGATAGGCCTGGGCGAGTTGGTTGACGGCCTCGTTGAGGAAGGCGGCGCTGCCCATGGCGGGCTCCAGGACGCGCAGGGTCAGGATCTCGTCGGCGGTCTTGCCCGCCAGTAGCTCCTTGAGGGCATATTTCACCAGGCACTGGGTGAGTGACTGGGGGGTGTAGTAGCTGGCGCTCTTCTGGCGGTCGCGCCCGGCGAGCCGATAGATGAAGGTGCCCTTGGGATAGACCCGCAGTTCCTTGCGGCCCTCGGCGTTGGTAAAGGTGACCTTTTCCCCATTCTGGTAGTCGCCGATCTTATCCCGGGTGACGAACCAGCCGTTGCCAAGCAGATCCGTGGTGCCGCCGTAGGCTTCCTCGTTCGCGCTCCCCTCCTCGCCCTCGCCGGTCTCGTCGTCGGCCGCCGCGGTGGTCGGCTCCTTGGCCGCCGGCATCACCTCGTAAAGATCCTCGGCGGCAAAGAAGCCGCGGTAGGACAGCAGGGCCTCGTAAACCGCCCCCAACTGGTTGATGGAGAGGGCCTGGTAGCTCACCCGGCGGGTGCGCCGGGTCTTGGGGTCCTTGGCGAAGGAGAGGCCGCGCAGCACCGCCTGCCAGAGGTGGTTGGGGAAGCGCACCTTGTTGAGCAGGGGCGTGCTGGCGGGGTCGAACAGGCGGCTGTCGAGCGGCGCCAGCTCGAAGGCGTTGAGGGTGGCCGAGCCGGTCAGGACCGGCTGCGCCCGGTGGCGGTTGGGGGCGGTCCCCGCGGCCACCAGGTTGAAGAGCTTCCGGAGGGTCTGGTCGAAATAGCCGCCCTGTTGGGCTTGGGTGGTGTGCAGGTCGGTGAGGGTGAGGTCGCGCAGGTGCTCCAGGCTGTAGCCGCGGGTGTAAACGTCGCTCCGATTGATGGGGACGTAGCCCAGCTCGGGGCGGGCCTCGATGTAGAAGAGGAAGATGAGTCGGTAAACCAGGCGCACGCACTCGGTGCTGAGCTGGCTGGCGTTCAGGGGTTTGAGGGTGCCGGTGTAGCTGTAGCCGTGCTCCTGGATCAATTGTCGCGCCGCCTCGTTGCCCAGCAGCTCGATGGCGTCGCGGAGGGCATATTTGAGGTCTTCGCTGACCCCGGCATCGTGTTTGTGGGATTCGGCGTCCAGGGTGTCGAGCAGCCCCTCGCCGGCCTCCGGGCAGAGGGCCTCCAGGTGCAACAGGGCGTAGCAGGCGTTGAGGGTAGCGGGCGCCTTCTTGCCCAGGATCTCCGTCAGGTCGAAGCGCAGGAAACGGTTGGCGGGCCACTTGAATCGGTCGATCAATATCCATTCGACCTCGCCGACGACCAGGACGAAGCGCGGCGGGTGATCGGCGGCAAACAGGGCATCGGAGAGGATTTCCGCCAAGGGGCGCGGGGTCTTCTTGCCCTTGGCGATATAGGCCCCCGGGACCTCTTCGATGTCGAAGTGCCGCGCATCGAGGGTGGCGTCCAGGGGGTCGGTGGTCTGCTCTGGGTACCGGGGCCTTTGGTCGGGATTGAAGGCGGGTAGGACGACCAGATCCGGCAGGCCAGCGGTCTTACCCACCTGGGCCCAGACGGGGAGCGGCTGGCCGCCGACCCATTCCTGTTCCTCGGGATTGATGACGTAGCCGAGCGCCCGCAGCAGGTCCCGATGCAGGTCCCGGTGCCATTGCAGTTGGGCGGCGAACCTCTCATCCGCGGGGTAGCGGGCATGGTGCTGAAAGAAGGGGGCGGCAAGGCGCGCCAGGCGCTTGGCCGGCGGATCGGCTTCCACCTCGCTCCCGGCACGCTGTTGCAGCCAATCCTTGATCCGCGACTGAAAGACGTGGGCAAAGAAGTGGTGGCTGTAGAACTCGCTCTCGTTGGCGATGCCCGGGAAGACGTCGAACTTGTCTGCTGTGTCCATCGCTGATCCTGGGACTAACGCTGCGCCCTAACGCCCGCGAGCACTTGTACGAAGGGCACGGGCTCCACCTCCAGGCTGTCCTTGACCCATTGGCCGTACTCGGTGAAGACATCCTCGATGTCTTTCATGCGGCGCGCCCGGCGACCGGTTCTGATGGAGTCGAGCACCTTGGCCAGGCGCAGCTCCAATTGACGCTCCTGGGCGCCACGCAGTTCGTCCAATTCCGCAAGCCTCTGTTTCACCTCCTCGGCGCGCGCGGCGCTGAAGCGCTTGACCTGATCTTCGACGTGCAACTGCATGGTGGCAACCGCGTCGCCCATGGTTTGTTGCAGCGGCGTCAGGTCCAGGAGGCGCAGGGCGTTGGGCAGACCGCGTTCGGTAATACCGGCGCGGGCGCAGAAGGCGTCGAAGTCTTCAATCGCATAGTCCTCCCCACGGCGGCGGACGACCGCCTGCCACTCGGCGATCAGTGGCTGGCCCTTGCGGTTGGGGATCAGGCCCAGCATCAGAAAGGCGCACTCGTCCGCCGCGAGATGCGGACTGGCGATGACCGGGGCGCGCCGGCGGCCCAGGTTGCCGATGACCCGATCGATCAGCCATTGACAGATCGGATGCTGGGGCCAGAGAAACTGGATGTCGGGCCAGGTGGCGCCTTGCCGGTCCTGCTCGCGGGCGCGCTGGATGGACTCCTCGACCAGGCCGGGGTGTGCGGAGAGCACGTACTCGTCGGTCTCACGCAACACCTCGGCGGGCAGTTGGCGCCGCAGCCGGCGGCGCAGATCCGCGGGCGGGGTGAGGCGCAGCATCCGGGCCTGTTCGTCGATGCGGTAGCCCTCCGCCTCGGGAATCCTGCTGATGGCGTGCTTGGCGAAGGCGTAGATGTCCGGGAAGAAGCGGTGGGGCTCCGGGGTGATGGCAGCCGGTGGCGCCTCTTGCACCGTTCCGAAGAGGGCCGCCTCCCAGTCCTCGTCGTCGTCCTGCGCCGCGGCCTGTTCGATGCACTCGTGCTCGAATTGCTCGGCGCTCATGCCGCTGGCCAGTGCCTCGGCCACGAGGCGCTCCTCTTCGTCGACGCTGTGCTTGCGCAGGATGGAGGCCGGGTCGCCGATGTTGCGGCTGATCTGTTCGTCCTTGCGCACCAGGACCGCGATGACGCGCAGATCCCCCTTGACCGTCTCGATCTCGGATTCGGTGAGCAGATAGTCGATGCGCGGGGTATCCTGCTGGCCGAAACGGTCCACCCGGCCGTTACGCTGCTGGAACACCATGGGCGACCAAGGCAGGTCGAAGTGCACCAACCGATGACAGAAGTAGTGGAGATTCAGCCCCTCCGAGGCCACATCGGAGCACAGCAGGACCCGCAGGCTGTCGTGCTCCTGGCCGAAGCGCTCGACGATCTCCTGCTGTTCGATGTCGGAGAGACCGCCGTCCAGGACAGTGAAGGCATCCTCTTTGAGGCGCAGGTCACCAGGAAGTCTGGACATGAGCCACTTCAGGGTCTCGATGCGCTCGGAGAAGATGACCAAGCGGTCTTTGCTGTCCTTGCCCGTCCATTTGGCCTCGGGGTCGCCGAGCGCGGTCAGCAGCCGCTGGTACTTGCTGAAGCCTTCCGGAGTGATGCCTTCCAGGGTCTGTAACAAGGCCTGGAAGGCGGAAATCTCATCCTTTTCCGCCCCCGACGGCGCTGGTCCACGGCGCAGCTTGTCGATGCGGTTGCGGGCGTAGCTGCTGGCCGCGGCGGGGCTGGAGAACAGGGTCTTTTGCAGGCCGACGCGCTGCAGCTCAGCCTGCTTGCCCTGGGCGCGCTCCCCCTCTTGGGTGAAGGGAATCTCCAGGACCGCTTGGAATGTAGCCTCTTCCTGCGGCGTGGCCCGGGCCGAGAGGCGGCGGGTCACGGGCTCCAGGAACTGGCCTTGGGCCTGACCCTTGATGTCCTTCTTGAACCGGCGCACGAACAGGTCCTTGCGGTCCAGGTCGGCGCGGGTGTAGTCGTCCGGATCGGAGATGGCGGTGGGGTCCAGCAGCCAGATCAGCGAGGCAAAGCTGTTGGGCGAGCCATCGTGGGGGGTGGCCGAGAGCAGGATCAGGGTGTCGGACTTGGTGGCGAGGTTCTTGGCCAGTCGCGCCCGCAGGGATGAGCCCGAGTCGCCCTTGCGCACGGCGACGTTCTGGCATTCGTCGATGACGATGAGGTCCCAACGGGACTTGTCCAGGTAGTTGCGGTACTCGTTGTTCCCCTTCAGGGTGTCCATCGAGATGATGGTCTTGTCGTAGTAGTTGAAGGGGTTATGCCCGGATGGGATGTTGTTGCGGATGCGCTGGATGCCGGCGGAGTCGAGCCGTACCAGCGGGATGGTGAAGCGGGACCACCACTCCTTCTGAAACTGGGTCAGCATGCTCTTCTGGGTGACCACCAGGATGCGGCGGCCCCGCCCGCGGATGTCCAACTCGGTGGCCAGCATGGCGGCTTCCAGCGTCTTACCCAGGCCGACGCCATCCGCGATCAGGATGCGGGTTCGCACCTGCTTGAGTCCCTTCTCCGCCGGCACCCGCTGGTAGTCGGCGCGCTTCATCACCGCCTGGTGGGCGCGGTGAATGTGCTGGTCGTTGGCGACCGTGCGCAGGCGCTGGCTTTCGAGATACAGCAGGCTGTCGGTGAAGTAGTCGCTGGTATCCTGGAACAGCTCGGTTTGAGCGGGGTCGTGGACCTGGATGGCGTCTTCGAGCCGGTCGAGGAAGATGGCCGAGGTGCCTCGCACCAGTTCGGACAGGCCATCGCAGGTCAAGGCGTGGCCGCCGTCATCGCTCAAGTCGATGCGGCGGATGACCCAGTCTTCGTCGCGAACGGTGACGCGTGCCCCTGGTGCAAATCTGCGGTGCATCTCCAGTCCTGTTTCCTTGACCCTCTAGGGATGGCAAGAGGCATAACCTGGGACATCCATGGAAACAATCCTGCCAAACCGCGGGAGGCAAGCGTTTCCTGAAGCACTAAATGGGGTACAGGCGAAAACCGACTGGGTAATCCCCCTGCCTGCGCAGCCGATCTTACACCCATGCCTTGGGCCCTTCCTGGCCAATTTCCGGCCCGGGGCTGTAAGGATCGGGCCAGAGGAGAAAGGCGGGGGGTCCGATGGGCCTATGTGCCAATGTACCAAAGCGTCGGATATTCGTGATTCATGGCCGCGATCCTTAGCCTGAGCTGACGCAGGGCCTCCCCCTGCCGTGCCGGGTCCGCCGCAAAGGGAAATGTTGTGCGGCCTCCCATGGTTCGCCAAAAGCCGACGCCTTGATCGAGCCGAAGTAGCGCCCGGCGGCCGTCGCTCCACTCAAGTTCTAGCTCGCGGGCGTGGGGTAGGCGCCGCCCTTCCTCATCATCGATCCAGATGAAGACCCCCGAGTGACCACGCAGCAGGGTCGTCGCGACGAGGCGACGATCTTCGGCATCCCGCCAGTCGTGATGCACCACCTGTGGTTCCTGCGGTGTGAAGCGCTCCATACGGGCGGTCTGCACAGTGACGGTGGTCTCGTGCGAGATACCGCCGGGATAGTGCCTAAGCGCCATGAGTAACGAGCCGAGCAGGTGCAGTGCGAGGGGTGAGCGCAGGTACCGATCGGTGTACTGCACGGTCTTAAGGGGATGGACTCCGTCGAGCCATTGTGCGAGTACGGGCGCCTTGTCCCTCACCAGGCTCCAAGCACCTTCGCCGAACCGGACGGAGGGGCCGTCCAGCTCCTCCCCGATGCGAATTTCCACCAAGCCCGTCGACGATGGCCGAAGCGCGTCGGGAGCCAGCTGGCGGGCCCCCGCGGGGAGAGGGGTCAGCCCCCGTCCCACAGCACGGACATAAGACCAGCCCTGGCCCCCGCTGCCCCAACCGGGCGCTGGCGCGAGCGCTGCCGGATCGCTTGCGGCCCACCCGACCACCTGATCCTCGGCGGCAAGCTCGATACAAAGGGGCAATCCGCCGGCGGTGGCAGGGACCGACGTCTCGTAAACCTCCGCGCGGGAGAAGCTGGCGAGTACGGCCAGCTCGCCCCGTTGGCTGTCCTGCAGGTCAGCTAAAGTCCGTTGTGGGAGCAGTAGCCTGACGGTCACGCCGGCCTCAAAGAAACGAACGAGATCGTGGCGCAAGGACCATGCGAGCGGCTCCCAGCGATCCGCATCTCCGCCCAGGTGGACCCGCAGTTCGCGAGCTGGCAAGCGCTGCCATTCCCTGCTAAGGGCGAGCGGAAGCGGTTCCATCTCCAAGTGGGTGTGCTCACCGAATGCCCTCAAGAATTGCGGAAGGGCAAGGGCGTCCAGAAAGTTCACGGAGAGCAGGTCGAGGGCCGCGTGCCGGTTCAGGTTATCGAGTTGATGCTGACTGTCAACAGTCAGTAAGCACGCCTGACAGGCGTTGTCGCAACAGCGGGGGCACTCCAGGACGGCGCGGGCGTCACGCAGCAGCTCGGGCAGCAGCATGGGGGCTTGGCTCGAGTAGCCTGCGCCTCCGCTCGCGGTGTCGAACAAGTACACAGAATAGGCTGGCGTGCCATCGCGGTCGCGGGTTGGGAGTGCTGCTGTTCCTACTTCGCCTTCCTCGATGCCGAGTTTCTGGCACAGCGACCGGCGCAACGCGACACCAAGCGTATAGGCCGCAGTGCGGTCGAGGGGGCGCCCAGTCCCTGGGTCGCGCAACTGTAGTTCCAGTAAATCCGTTCGGGTGGTGACGCCGAGAATGAGCCCCTTGCTGATCGCCCACGGCTCGTCGTTACCGGGGCAAGCCCGCTCCCGATCATTCAGCTTGCCGCCCCGTAAGCGCTTGTGGTCCTTGAAGCCTTTCGGCACTTCCCCTTGCATCAGCATCGAATCCGCCCGCCCGCAACGGAGGCACAGCGCGTATCCCTCGCCGTGGAGACCGTCGCTGCGCTGAAAGAGCTGGCCCTCGGTACTGGTACGGTATCGCCCCAGCGCGACATCGGGCAGGTTCATCCAGGCTGTGCCAGCGAGAGAGATCAGTGGGTCACGTACTGGTATGTACTGCGGAACGCTGACGTCATTGTGAGGCTGCTCCCTCAAGTCCACGGCAAACCCCGCGGGTTGCAGGTAGTGGGCTCGGACGAGTTGGGTTGCGTCAGCGGCACAGTCTGGGCAGCGTTCGGGCATAGTGGAGCGTGTGCCGCTGTCGCCGCAGGCATTGCATCTCCAGACCCAGCGAAGAT
>JBASIS010000058.1:0-23954 GCA_049654905.1 Chromatiaceae bacterium | reverse complement strand
CGTCCTCGATTTAGCGGCGCGCCGCCTCTTGCGCGACGGCAGGGAGGAGCACCTGACCGGGGCTGAATTCGATTTGCTCTGCCTGCTGGTGGAACGTCCCAATCGCGTCCTCTCCCGCGACCACCTGGTTGACCTGCTCAAAGGCTTCGACCGCGACCCCTTCGACCGCAGTATCGATATCCGCGTCACCCGCCTGCGGCGCAAGATCGAGGCCAATCCCAGCACCCCCGCTTACATCCGCACCGTCCGTGGCCAGGGCTACCTCTTCAATCCCCGCGGCGAACAGACGTGACCCAGGGCGCCACGCCCAAGGTGAGCCTGGCCCGCCAAAACGCCCGGCTGCTGGCCCTGGTCTTCAGCCTCTTCCTCTTAACGGTGGCCATCGCCGGCGGCAGCTTACTGATGGCGCCGATGGCCCGGCGTTCCGCCGACGACCTGGCGGGCCTCATGCTGCTCTCGGCCCAGACCTGGAGCGAATTACCGCCAGCCACCCGGGCGGATTTCGAGGTGGAACTCGCTCGCGCCCATTGGCTATCGCTGCGTGACCCAGGTCTCACCCCGCAGGGGCCCACCCCTGGCGCGGATGAGTGGCATGGATTCTATGTCTATGCCCTTGAGACCGCCCTTGCCCATAAGACCGGAAACCAACAACACCTGGTCCAGGAAACCCGGGGTGGCGAGGCCTGGTTATGGGCGACCCTGCCCTCGGGCGAGGGCAGCATCGCCGTCGGCTTCCCCGCGCGGCGTGTCGGGACCCAACCCTTGCGTACCCTGCTCATCACCCTGGGAGCGGGTCTGCTGCTAGCCATTTTTACCGCTACCTGGTTGGCACGGCGAATCTCCGGCCCCCTGGCCCGCCTGGAGAAGGCCACCTCCGCCATCGGCCGGGGTGAAATTCCGGACCCGCTGCCCGAGACGGGGCCACGCGAACTGGCCGCGCTCGCGGCCCACTTCAACCGGATGGCGCGGCAGGTGCGGGAACTCCTCGCGGTTCGCACCACCCTCATGGCCGGCGTCTCCCACGACCTGCGCACCCCCCTGGCGCGCATGCGCCTGGCCCTGGCCCTGCTGGCGGAACAGCCCTCGCCCAGACTGATTGCCCGCCTGGAAAAGGACATCGGAGAAATGGACCAACTCATTGGTAAGGTGCTGGACCTGGCGCGGGGCCTGGACAGCGAGGCGGGGGAGGATTTCGAACTGGGTGACTGGCTTGCCCAATTGGCGAACAATTACCCCGCCGGCAGGGTGCGCTACACCCCGCATCCCGGACCCCTGTTGCTGCACTTGCCGCCCCTGGCCCTGCGCCGCGTGCTGGAAAATCTGCTGGACAATGCCCTCCGTTACGGCGGTGGCCAGCCCATCGACTTGATGCTGGAAGCTACGCAAACCGCCGTGCGCATCGGCGTGCTCGACCGGGGTCCCGGCATTCCGGCTGACCAGATCGAGGCCATGTTCCAACCCTTCCACCGGGGCGATGCCTCGCGCAGCCCCGTCAATGGGGGGGCCGGGCTGGGGCTCGCGATCGTGCGGCAATTGACGGAGGCCAAGGGTTGGCGGATCCAACTTCAGCCGCGGGTGGGTGGCGGGCTTGAGGCCTGGCTCACACTCGGTCTCACGCCATAACCTGATCATCGCCAGGCATTGCGACCAGAGCCTATAGGCCGAACCGCCCCGCCGCCTGTCATCGGTCATCGGGATAAGGCCCTCGCTACCGATCAGCCCGGGCCTTAAGCAGGCCTTAAGAATATCCGCGCACAATGCCGGACTCCTCAAGCCGCCGGGTGGCTCCTCGAATCACACTATGTCCCAACCTGATCTCAGACGCTACGCCTGGCTCTCGATCGCCGCGGCCCTGGCGACCATCCTGCTCAAGAGCGGGGCCTGGTGGCTCACCGGATCGGTGGGGCTGCTGTCCGATGCCATCGAATCCCTGGTCAACCTGTCTGGGGCCCTGATGGCCTTGTGGATGCTCACGATCGCGGCCCAGCCCGCGGACGACGACCATTTCTACGGCCATGGCAAGGCGGAATATTTTTCCAGTGGTTTCGAGGGATTACTGATCCTGGCCGCGGCCATCGGCATCGGCTGGGCCGCCGTGGAGCGACTCCTCCATCCCCAGGCGCTGGAGCAGATCGGGGTGGGCCTGGGCATCTCGGTGATCGCCTCCATCATTAACCTGCTAACGGCGCTCGTCCTGCTGCGCGCCGGCCGCGAGCACCGCTCCATCACCCTCGAAGCGGACGCCCATCACCTGCTCACCGATGTCTGGACCTCCGTCGGGGTGATCCTGGGGGTCGCCGCCGTCTGGCTGACTGGCTGGCTGTGGCTGGACCCCCTCCTGGCCCTCCTGGTGGCGGCCAACATCATCTGGACCGGGGTGCGGCTGGTGAGCCGCTCCGCCGCGGGCCTCATGGACGTGGCCCTGCCGACGGACCAGCAGGCGGCCCTGGGTGCGGTGATGGAGACTCACCGGCGCCAGGGCATCGATTTCCACGCCCTCTGGACTCGTCAGGCCGGCGCGCGCGTCTTCATCTCGGTGCATGTCCTGGTGCCAGGCCGCTGGACGGTCAAAGAAGGGCACGATCTGGTGGAGCGTATCGAGGCCGAGATGCGCGCCGCCCTGCCCCATGCCCACGTCCTGACCCATCTGGAGCCGATCGAGGACCCCCTTTCCCAAGAGGACCAGACGCTGGATCGATAGCGGGCCCTGCCAATGGGCCCGGACCCGGGTGAGAAAGCCGGACCCGTGGCATAAAACGCCCTTAAGCTGGCCTTAAGGCGGACCTTGGTAATATCCGCTCCCACCGCCGAACATCCCTTAATGGATTCTCATGATGTCCAAGATCCACCCGCTCCGGCTCCTCCTCCTCTGGCTCCCGACGGCACTGGCCTGGTCGGCTGGCGAGCCACTGCTCCTGCAAGCGTCGCAAATCAGATCCCTGGGTATCGAAACCCTGGTCATCGGCGAGACCCTGGAGGCGCGCCCCAGCCGGTTGCCCGCCCGAGTGGTGGTACCCACGGATCAGATCCGCCTCGTCTCCGCCCCGGTCGCGGGCCTGGTCGAGCGGCTGACCGTGGCCACGGGCACCCGGGTTAAGCGGGGCGAGGTCGTCGCGCGCCTCTCCAGCCCCGAGGCGCTCACCTTGCAGCGCGACGCCATGGAGGCCACTAGCCAATCCAGTCTCCAACAGCAAAACCTTAAACGCGACGAGCAATTGTACGCGGAGGGCCTGATCGCCGAGGCCCGTCTGCAGGCCACCCGCGCCGCCGCCAGCCAAGCCGCCGCTCGGGCCAGCGAGAGCCAGCAGCACCTGGAACTGGCCGGCGTGTCAGGTAAGGGCGCAGGTCCCCTAGCCCTGACCGCGCCCATGGATGGGGTAGTCCTCGAACAGGGAGCGGCCCTGGGCCAGCGGGTCGAGGCCTCGGCGGTGATCTACCGTATCGCCCAACTCGCGCCCCTCTGGCTGGAAATCCAGGCCCCGACCACGATTTTCGACGGGCTGAAGTTAGGGACCCCCGTCCGGATCGCCAACAGCGACATCAAGGGTCGCGTCATTGCCATCGGCCCCAGTATCGATACGGCCAGTCAAACCCGGCTGCTGCGGGCCCTGGTCGACGAGGGCGCCGAACAACTGACGCCGGGGCAATCCGTCGAGGTGGAAATCGCCCAGGCTAGCGCCCAGGACCAGCGCCTGCCCGCCGCCGCCGTGGTGCGTCAGGGAGGCCAGACCTACGCCTTCGTGCAGATCGCCAGCGATGACAAGGGCTCCAGCTTCGAGGCCCGGCCGGTAAAGGTCATCGGCCAGAGCGGCGAAGGCCTGCGGGTTGCGGGCCTCCAGGTGGGCGACCGGGTGGTGTTGAAGGGCGTCTCCGGCCTCAAGGCCATGCTGTCCGGCGCCGGGGGCGAATAATGCTTGCCGCCCTGATTCGGTTTTCCCTGACCCAGCGCCTCTTGCTGATGGTCCTGACCGTCATGCTGGTCGCGGCGGGTATTCAGGCCTTCCTGGGTCTACCCATCGACGCCTTTCCGGATGTCTCCACGACCCAGGTCAAGATCATCCTCAAGGCCCCCGGCATGACGCCGGAGGAGGTCGAAACCCGCCTGGCCGTCCCCGTCGAGCAGGAAATGCTCGGCATCCCGAATCAGCGCCTGCTCCGCTCGACCTCCAAGTACGCCCTGACCGATATCACCATCGATTTCGAGGATGGCACCGACATCTACTGGGCCCGCCAGCAAGTCGGCGAGCGCCTGGCCGCCGCCATGGGCAACCTGCCACCCGGAGTCACCGGCGGCATGGCCCCCATCACGACCCCCCTCGGCGAGATGTTCATGTTCACCATCGAGGGCGACCTGCCGCTGGCCGAGAAGCGGGCCCTCCTCGATTGGGTCATCCGCCCGCAACTGCGCACCATACCGGGCGTGGCCGATGTCAACAGCCTGGGCGGCGAGGTGCGGACCTTCGAGGTGGTACCCAACCCGCAACTCCTGGTCGCCCGGGGCCTGGCCCTCCAGAATCTGCGGCAGGTCCTGGAGGCCAACAACCGCAACGACGGCGCCGGCCGCCTGACCGATGGCGAGGAGGCCCTGCTGGTGCGCGCCGAGGGCGCCATCCGCACGGTGGACGACGTCAAGGCCATCGTCCTGAAGGCCAAGGACGGCCTGGTGGTGCGCGTCGGCGACGTGGCCGAGGTGCGCTTTGGCGCCCTGACCCGCTATGGCGCGGTGACCAAGGACGGCCAGGGGGAGGCCGTGGAAGGCCTGGTCCTGGGGCTGCGCGGCGCCAATGCGCGCTCGGTAGTCGAAGGCGTCAAGGCCCGGCTGGCCGAGATCGCCCCGACTCTCCCCAAGGGCGTCACCATCGAGCCCTTTTACGATCGCGGCAACCTGGTCAATCGGGCCGTCGGCACCGTGTCCAAGGCCTTGCTGGAGGCTATCGTGCTGGTGGTCCTGCTCTTGCTCGCCTTTCTCGGCAACCTGCGCGCGGCCCTGGTGGTCGCCGTCATGCTGCCCCTCTCGGCCCTGGCGACCTTCATTCTCATGCGCATCTTCGGACTCTCCGCCAATTTGATGAGCCTGGGCGGCCTGGCCATCGCCATCGGCATGTTGGTGGACGCGGCGGTGGTGGTGGTGGAAAACATCGAGAGCGAACTGGCGGAGGCTCCGGACAACCTGCCCACCCTCCATCTGATTTTCCGTGCCTCCCGCGAGGTCGCCGCGCCGGTCACCTCCGGCATCATCATCATCATCCTGGTCTTTCTGCCCCTGCTCACGCTCCAGGGGCTGGAGGGCAAGATGTTCGGGCCGGTGGCACTGACCATCGTCTTTGCCCTCGCCACCTCCCTCGTCCTGTCCCTGACCGTGGTGCCCGTGCTGGCCTCCTATCTCATCCAGCGCGGGGTGCATCACGAGCCCTGGCTGGTGCGCAAGTTGTCCGCCCTCTACGATCAGATCCTGACGACCGCCCTCGCCCACGGCCGGGTCTTCGTCGCCATCGCCCTCCTCGCCCTGATGGCGGGCGGCGGCGTCTTCATGCTGCTCGGCAAGAGCTTCATGCCGACCATGGATGAGGGCGATCTCATCATGCAACTGGAAAAGCTGCCCTCCATCGGTCTCGACCAGACCCTGGTCATCGACAGCCGGGTGCAAGAGGCCATCCTGGCGCAGGTACCCGAGATCAAGGCCATCGTCGCCCGCGCCGGTTCCGACGAACTGGGCCTGGACCCCATGGGCCTGAACCAGACCGACACCTTCATGGTGCTGCAGCCGCGCGACACCTGGCGTAACCCGGATCCGGCCTGGCTGGCGGACCAGTTGCGCGCCGTCATGGCCGACTTTCCCGGCGTGGGCTTTTCCTTCACCCAACCCATCGACATGCGGGTCTCGGAGATGTTGACCGGCGTGCGCGGTGACCTGGCGATCAAGATCTATGGCCCCGATCTGGACACCCTCAACCGCCTGGCCGCCGAGGTCGAGGCTCGGGTCAAGCAGGTACCGGGCGCCGAGGATACCTTTACCCTCCAGAACGTTTGCGTCCAGTACATGAAGATCGAGATCGACCGGCTGGCGGCCGGCCGGTTCGGACTCAACGTGAACGATATTCAGAACGACCTCAAGGCCCTACTGGAAGGCAGCGACGTCGGCACCGTCATCGAACAGGGGCGACGCATCCCCCTCATCCTGCGCGGGCCCGAACAGTTGCGCGCCACGCCCGCCGACTTCGAGGCGCTACGTCTGAGCCTGCCCGATGGCGGCAGCGTGCCCCTGACCAGCGTCGCGCGCATCGACCGGATCGATGGTCCGGTCAAGGTGGACCGGGAAAATGCCCAGCGCTATGTGGTGGTGCAGTCGAACGTGCGCGACCGCGATCTGGTGGGTTTCGTCGAGGATGCCAAGGCGGCGGTGGCCCGCGACGTCCCCCTGCCGGAGGGCTACCGGCTGGCCTGGGGTGGCCAGTTCGAAAACCAGCAGCGGGCGGCGGCCCGGCTGATGGTCGTGGTGCCCGTGGCCCTGGCCCTGATCTTCTTCCTGCTCTTCTCGACCTTCCGCTCGGTGCGCCAGGCCTTGCTGGTCCTGTCCAACATCCCCCTGGCCATGATCGGTGGCATCTTCGGCCTCTTCATCGCCGGCGAATACCTGTCGGTGCCGGCCTCGGTGGGCTTCATCGCCCTGCTCGGCATCGCGGTGCTGAACGGCGTGGTCATGGTCACCTACTTCAATCAGTTGCTGGCCCGGGGCCTGCCGGTGGCCGAGGTGGTCGTCGAGGGCGCCCGCCGCCGCCTGCGACCGGTGCTGATGACCGCCAACATCGCCGCCTTCGGCCTGGTACCCATGCTCTTCGCCACCGGACCGGGCTCGGAGGTCCAGCGCCCCCTCGCCATCGTCGTCATCGGCGGCCTGGTCTCCTCGACCGCCCTGACCCTGGTTCTGCTGCCCATCCTGTTCCGCCGCTTTGGGGTCAAACCCAACGTCGCCTTCGCCGAGAATGCCCATGCCTGACGTCTTGCTCTCCCTCGCCATGCCCACGGACGTTGCTCAACTCGTCGAGGACCTGCTGCTCTCCCGGCCGGACCTGGTGCATGGCTTTACCTCCAGCCATGCCGAGGGCCACGGTTCCGCCGCCACCCTGGTGGAGCCGGCGGAACTGGTCGCCGGCCACTCGGCGCGGGTCATCATGCGCATGGTGGGGGGCGACGAGGCCCTGCGGGAGCTGCTGCGGCTTATCAAGGCCGAACTGCCCCGCGCCAACGTCTTTTACTGGCTGGTGCCCGTGCTGGAGCAGGGACGGCTATGAAGAGACTGCCCCTTGCCCTCCTGTGCGCCACCCTGAGCCTGGAGGCCCTGGCCGCGGAGCCGACCCCCAATCTGCCACCCCCCGGGATCGTGGCCCAGATCCTGCGCACCAACCCCGGGGTGCGGGCGGTGGACAGCCAGATCCCCGTCGAGCAGGCCAACCGGTCCCGGCTGGAAGCGGGCGACTACGAGTGGACCCTGCTCCTCGGTGGGCAGCAGCGCCGTGTCAACCCCACCAGCGGCCCCGATGATCGCTTTCAGGAATGGAATGGCGATCTGCAACGCCAGGTGCGGCTGCCGGGCAAGGCCGCCCTCGATAGCGAGCTCGGCAGCCTGGGCGTCCATCAAGCCGAAAAGCGGCTGGAGGATGCCGAGCATGAGGCGGCACGCAACCTGCTGAAAGGCTGGTTTACCTGGCTGAAGGAAGGCGCCGCCGTCGCCCAGTGGGAGGCGGAGGTCGCCCTGCTGAAGAAGCAGGCCAAGGCCGTAGCGCGCCGTCAGGCGCTGGGGGATGCCGCTCGCCTCGAAACCGTTCAGGGCGAGGCCGCCCTCGCCCAGGCCGAGGCCCAGTTGGCCCAAGCGCGGGGACGCCGGGATACCGCCGCGGAGGACTTGCGCCGCCGCTATCCGGACCTGCCGCTGGAGGAGCAAAAGCGGATTGTCGAGCCGCCGGCCCTGAATGGCGACGCGGAGGAATGGATCACCGCCATCATCCAGCACAACCACGAACTCGGCCTGGCCCAGGGTGATGTCCGCCAGTCGCGGGTTGGGGTCAAACGCGCCGACAGTGACCGCCTGCCCGACCCGACCTTCGGCCTGCACCTAGCCAGCGAGCGCGATGGCGAGGAAAACATCATTGGGGCCTATGTCATTGTCAACCTGCCCGGTGGCGCTCGCCGCGCCAAGGCCGATGCCGCCCTGGCGGAGGCGGAGGCCGCCAACCAACGCGAGGCGGCGGCCCTGCAAAAGGTGACCGCCGAGGCCGCTAGTCTTTATCAGACGGCCCGGGCCGCGCGCATTTCCTGGCAGTCCGCCAGCCAGGCCGCCACCCGCCTCGTCCACGCCGCGGACATGACCGCCCGCGCCTATCAACTCGGCGAGGGCAGCATGATTGATCTCCTCGCGGCCCGCCGCACCGCCAACGAGGCCCAGCTCACGGCCCGCGTCAGCCAGCTCGAGGCCCTGGAGTCAGGCTATCGCCTGCGGCTCGACGCGCATCGCTTGTGGGATTTTGGCCCCGGGGATCAACAGCACTGAGGCGGCGGCCAGGGGCGGGATCCACCCCGGTACCGGCCCTGGCTCCCGACGGATTCAGTCCACCAGGACGTTTTTGAACTGCCAGGGGTCTTCCGCCGCCACGTCTTCCGCGAACAGGCTGTTGCGATCCAGGAGCGGGGTCCAATCGCTGTAGACGCCGACCATGTCGCCAAGATAGGGCAAGGCGACCGCCATGACCTCGCGGTAGTCCATTTCGTCGGGTTCCAGGATGCCGGCGTCAGGGTGATTCATGGCCCAAGCCAGGCCACCCAGCACGCCCGCCGCGGTCTGGAGGGTCGTGGCCGTATTGTGGGGACAGAGGGCGCGGGCCTGGTCGATGGTTAGGCGGGAGCCGTACCAGTAAGCCTGGCGGGCATGGCCCAGCAAGAGCACACCCAGTTCGTCCATGCCGGAGTGGATGTCGTCCGCGGTCAGCAGGCGTTGTCGCGGCTGGAGACACCAGTTCCCGCCGGCTAACTCATGGAGCGACAGGACGGCGTCGTCGCAGGGGTAATAGGCATAGTGCACGGTCGGACGATAAAGCAGTTCGTCACCCGCCCGCAGCGTCAGGTACTCGGCGATCGACAGGGATTCCTCGTGGGTGATCAGGAAGCCATGATAAGGCCCCGCCAAGGGCGTCCAACTCCGCACCCGGGTACTGGCTCCCGGCCGTTCCAGCCAGATAGCCGCCCGGCTGCCGAAATCATGACCCCGCGCGCTCGCCGGCCAATAGCGCTCATGACTGCCCCAGCCCAGTTCGGCGGGCTGGCAGGCCTCGCCAGCGAAACCCTCGATCGACCAGGTATTGACGAACTCGCCAGGCTGTTTGGGGGCCCGTGAGGTCTGGGTGTCCCGTTCGGCGATATGGATCGCCCGGATGCCCAGGCGCCGGGCGCACTCGGCCCAGTCCCGCCGCTCGCTGGGTTCCGCGTGGCCGGGGAGGAGATCGGCGGCCAGATTGAGCAGGGCCTGTTTGACGAAATGCGACACCAGGCCCGGGTTCACGCCATGGGACAAAATCGCGGTGGGACCGGCATTAGCCCCATCGCGCAGGCCCAGGGCTGCCGCCCGCAGGGCATAGTTGGAACGCCGGGCGGGGGTGACCGAGGCATCGAAATGTCCTCCGGCCCAGGGACCGACGCAGGCATCCAGGTAAAGCACGCCCGCTTCCTGGCACCAGGCGATCAGGTCCCTACTACTCACATCGACCGACAGGTTCAGCAGGAAGTCGCCAGGTCCGAGCCGCGCCGCAAGGCGTTGCCGGTAGTTGTCGGGCGTCAGGGCATCCACTTCATAAGCCACGCCCTGAGCGGCGGCCATGGCTCCCCACGCGCTTTCCGGGCTCATGATCGAGATCCGTTCCGGGGCGATCGCGATATGGCGCAGTAGCAAGGGCAGCAGGCCGCGCCCAATGCTGCCAAAGCCCAGCATCAGCAGCCGGCCATCGAAGCTGGCCCATTGGCGCTCAATGTCTCGATCCACTTTTTCCATCCTTATGCCTTTGGCGGTTCACGATAAGCCTCGCAATATAGCCCACCTCGGGCCTTGTTGCCGTACCTAGGGACCCCGGCGCCCGACCAGTCGCCCCCAGGGCACCCGGAAGGCGAGCAGGACCGCCAGCACCGCGGCATTGATCAGGGGTTCCAGGGTATCGGCCTTCACCAGCCAGAGGAAATGCAGCACGGCCAGGATGGCGATGACATAGACGATGCGATGCAGGGTCACCCAGTGGCGGCCGAGGCGCTTGATCCAGCCCCGGGTTGAGGTGACAGCCAGGGGGACCAGCAGCAGCAGGGCCGTGAAGCCCACCAGGATATAGGGCCGCTTGGTCAGGTCGGTGATGATGTCCTCCCAGACCAGGGCACGATCCAGGATCAGATAGGCCGCGAAATGGAGCAGGGCATAGAAGAAGGCGAAGAGACCCAGCATCCGCCGAAAGCGGATCAGCCAGGGCTGACCGCTGAGGCACCGCAAGGGCGTGACCGCCAGGGTGACCAGCAGGAGCCGCAGGGCCCAACTCCCGGTGAAATGGACGATCGCCTCCACCGGATTAGCGCCCAGTCCGTCGCTCAGGGCACGCCAGACCAGTAAGGCCAGGGGCGTAAGACAGAGCAGAAAGACGAGGGGCTTGCCAAAACGGACGGCGACATCCGGCCGGAGGGTGGGCTTGAGGGGCGACTGGGGGCTGGGCCTGGGGACGGACATGGCGTCAGAAGAAGCGCTTCAGATCCATGCCCTCATACAAGCTGGCCACCTGATCGGCATAGCCATTGAAGGGCAAGGTCTTCTGCTTGGGCGTAAAGAGCCCGGCGCCAATGATCCGGTGGCTCTTCTGGCTCCAGCGCGGATGGTCCACCGCCGGGTTGACGTTGGCATAAAAGCCGTACTCCTCCGGCTGCATCTGGTTCCAGGTGGCCAGTGGCTGGGACTCGACAAAACTGATGCGCACGATGGACTTGATGCTCTTGAAGCCGTATTTCCAGGGCACGACCAGGCGCAAGGGTGCCCCGTTCTGACCCGGCAGAACCTCTCCATAGAGGCCCGTGGCCAAGATGGTCAAAGGGTGCATGGCCTCGTTCATGCGCAGGCCCTCCCGATAGGGCCATTCGAGCACCGCGCGCTTCTGCCCCGGCAGTTGCTTGGGGTCCTCTAGGGTCTCAAAGGCGACGAACTTGGCTTGGGCGGTCGGCTGGAAGCGCTTGAGCAAATCCCCGAGGGGGAAGCCCACCCAGGGAATCACCATGGCCCAGGCCTCCACGCACCGCAGGCGATAGATGCGCTCCTCCTGGGGGAAGCCCGTCAGGATATCCTCGATCCCGATCTCTCCGGGTGCCGCGCAGGCCCCATCCACCCGCACCGTCCAGGGCCTGGGCTTGAGCAGGCCGGCATAGCGGGCCGGGTCGTCCTTCTCCGTGCCCAGTTCATAGAAGTTGTTGTAACCGGTCACGTCTTCGCGGCTGGTAAGCGTCTCGTCCGTGCTCAGGGGGCTGGGGACCAGGCCCGGGATCTTCTCCTCCGCCGTGGCCTGATCTGGCGTCAGCAGCCCGCCCAGGCCACCGAGTGCCGCCAGGCCCAGGCCCGCGGCGGCCCCGGCCATCAGTTCCCGGCGCCGCAGCCAGTGTTCCTTGGGGGTGATCTCGGAGGCAGGGATGGGTTGTGGCGGTTTTATCAACATGGATCGGTCCTCGACAAGTCACAGGGGCATTAGATTGGGCTGATTGCGACCTCATAAAGGCCTCCGATCACCAGGTATTCATCCTCGCCCTTCAGCATGCCTGGCAACAATTGATTAAAGAAAAAGACCTTAGGCAAGGGTATCTCGACGCGCAGGATGTAGTCTCCAAACTCGTCGGCACGCTCGCGGTTGCTGGTAAAGCTGTTGAGATTATTGAAGAGGACCCGGTAGCGGCCGCCGCCCAGGGTTGCCAGGATCTCGTGCTCGTCGATGCGGTTGATGCCACGGTAAAGGGTCAGGTGCCTCTCCTGGGGATGGGCGAGGCGTAACTCGTACTGACAATAGGTGTAGAGGAGGTCGAGTTGGGCCTCCAGGGCATTGGTGGCATAGAGGCCACGGGTGCCTTCGGCGAGATAGCGCTGGTAAGCCTCGCTGCCGCGACCCTGGAGGGGACCGGCGTGGTGGCGCGCCAGCAGGCCAAAGCGACTTTCCACCCAGCGTTTGAGCACCGCCCCCTCGCGCCCGTTCGAATCGAAGGACCAGCCCCGCGCCAGCCGCAGATAGTTGGCGTTCGCCCGCTTTTTTCTGGCCCGCCCCGGCACTAACCCCGCCTCGTCCAGGTGATCGAGGAGGAAATGGGCGCTCATGTAGTCGCGGAAGGCCTGGGCCCGCGCCGGATGTTGATCGAGCGGCGCCAGGGTCCGGAACAGGGCCACGTGAAAGGCCCGGATGCCATCCAGCTCCAGCGGGACGGGGTACCGTTGGAAGGTCAGGCCACCCAGGATCGCCGCCGGGAGATTGCAGTGGTTGATCACGAGCCGCGCGCTGGCGGGGAGCCCGGCCTCGGGCACCCCCGCTACTTGTTCGCTTTGTCGCTTGTTATCCATGACCCGAGGTGACTTTGTGGGGGATACCACCAAGCCGGCAACTTCGGGACGAGACCTAAAATCATTCAAAATCAGCATGATGTTCGCATTAGCAACGTTGGCACATGGATTGCAAAAACGATATCGAAAGCACCGTATATTCACGCCCCCTCGCGGCGGCCCCACAGGAGATATCCCCATGGCAATACGTCAATGCGCCATCTACGGTAAAGGCGGCATCGGTAAGTCCACGACCACCCAGAACCTCGTAGCGGGTCTGGCCGAACTCGGTAAAAAGGTCATGATCGTCGGCTGCGACCCCAAGGCCGACTCCACCCGCTTGATCCTGCACGCCAAGGCGCAGAATACCATCATGCAGATGGCCGCCGATGCCGGTTCCGTCGAGGACCTGGAGCTGGAAGACGTGCTCAAGATCGGTTACGGCAATATCAAGTGCGTCGAATCGGGCGGCCCCGAGCCCGGCGTCGGTTGCGCCGGTCGCGGTGTCATCACGGCCATCAACTTCCTGGAGGAAGAGGGTGCCTACGACGAGGATCTCGACTTCGTCTTCTATGACGTGCTGGGCGATGTCGTCTGTGGCGGTTTCGCCATGCCCATCCGCGAGAACAAGGCCCAGGAGATCTACATCGTCTGCTCGGGCGAAATGATGGCCATGTACGCGGCCAATAACATCTCCAAGGGCATCGTCAAATATGCCAGCTCCGGGAGCGTTCGGCTGGCGGGTCTCATCTGCAACAGCCGTAACACGGCCCGGGAAGACGAGTTGATCATCGAACTGGCCCGCCAGCTCGGCACCCAGATGATCCACTTCGTGCCCCGCGACAACGTGGTGCAGCGTGCCGAAATTCGCCGCATGACGGTCATTGAGTACGACCCCAAGGCCAAGCAGGCTCAGGAGTACCGCGACCTGGCCCTGAAGATCATCGAAAACAAAAACTTCGTGATCCCCACCCCTATCACCATGGATGCCCTGGAAGACCTCCTGATGGATTTCGGCCTCCTGGATGAGGAAGACGAATCCATCATCGGCAAGACCGCCGTACAGGAAGTGGCCCTGGCCGCCTGACCGAGTCAGCCCCCCTGTTCCCCTGTTTCCCATAGCGCGACCGTCGGCGAATGAGCCGCGGCGCCGAATCGAGGAAAGCCCCTATGTCAGCATTGACTCGCGAAGAGACGCTCGAACTCATCCAAGAGGTGCTCGAGGTCTATCCGGATAAGGCCAAGAAGGAACGCGCCAAGCATCTGGCGGTCAACGATCCCACGGTCGAGCAGTCCAAAAAATGCATCATCTCCAACCGCAAATCCCTGCCCGGCGTCATGACGGTCCGGGGTTGTGCCTACGCCGGTTCCAAGGGCGTGGTCTGGGGTCCCATCAAGGACATGATCCACATCTCCCACGGCCCCGTGGGCTGTGGTCAGTATTCCCGCGCGGGTCGCCGCAACTATTACGTCGGCATGACCGGGATCAACACCTTCGGCACCATGAACTTCACCTCGGATTTTCAGGAGAAGGACATCGTCTTCGGCGGGGATAAGAAACTCGACAAGCTCATCTCCGAGATCGAGAGCCTCTTCCCCCTGAGTAAGGGCATCAGTGTGCAGTCCGAATGCCCCATTGGACTCATCGGAGACGACATTGAGGCGGTGGCCAAGAAGAAAAGCAAGGAACTGGAAAAGCCCGTGGTACCAGTGCGTTGCGAGGGCTTCCGCGGCGTTTCCCAATCCTTGGGACATCACATCGCCAACGACGCCATCCGTGACTGGGTCATCGGTAACCGCGACGGTGACGAATCCTTCGCCACCACGCCCTATGACGTAGCCGTGATCGGCGACTACAACATCGGCGGCGATGCCTGGTCATCACGCATCCTGCTCGAAGAGATGGGCCTGCGCGTGGTCGCCCAGTGGTCCGGTGACGGCACTCTCTCCGAGATGGAACTGACCCCCAAGGTCAAACTGAATCTGATCCACTGCTACCGCTCCATGAACTACATCTCCCGTCACATGGAAGAGAAGTACGGGGTGCCCTGGATGGAGTACAACTTCTTCGGCCCCACCAAGATCGCCGAGTCGCTGCGCAAGATCGCCGGTTTCTTTGACGAGACCATCCAGGCCGGCGCGGAGCGGGTTATCGCCAAATACACGGCCGAGTACGAGGCGATCATCGCCAAGTACCGCCCGCGCCTGGAAGGCAAACGGGTCATGCTCTATGTCGGCGGCCTGCGCCCGCGCCACGTCATCGGCGCCTACGAGGATCTCGGCATGGAGGTCGTGGGCACGGGCTACGAGTTCGGCCACAACGACGACTATGACCGCACCATGAAGGAAATGGGCAACGCGACCCTGCTCTACGACGACATCACGGGCTATGAGTTCGAGGAGTTCGTCAAGAAGGTCAAGCCCGATCTGGTGGGCTCCGGCATCAAGGAGAAGTACATCTTCCAGAAGATGGGCATCCCCTTCCGCCAGATGCACTCCTGGGACTACTCCGGCCCCTACCACGGCTACGACGGCTTCGCCATCTTCGCCCGCGACATGGACATGACCATCAACAACCCCTGCTGGAAACAGATGCAGGCGCCCTGGCAGCAGTCAGCCACGGGAGAGGCCCTGCCCGTGGCCGCCAGTGTCTGATCCCAGACGCGTAGGTTGGGTTAGCGCAGAGTAACCCAACGCGTCCGCAGGGGTGTCGGGTTACGCTGACGCTAACCCGACTTACGCCCTACGCCGCCGGAAGCCCGGCCAAGATACCGAACTCAGTACCCACCAGGTCGTTGTCCGCGGATTAGCGGCGCGACGGGAGCCTACCCATGAGCCAGACCATCGACCAGATCAAGCCCAGCTATCCCCTCTTCCGGGAACCGGAGTATGTGGATAATCTCGCCAGGAAGCGCGACGGCGTGGAAGAGGGGCACTCCGCCGAGAAGATCGAGGAGACCTTCCAGTGGAGCACGACCCCGGAGTATCAGGAACTCAACTTTAAGCGCGAGGCCCTGACCGTCAATCCAGCCAAGGCCTGTCAGCCCCTGGGTGCCGTCCTCTGCGCCCTCGGGTTCGAGAAGACCCTGCCCTATGTGCATGGCTCGCAAGGCTGCGTCGCCTATTTCCGCACCTATTTCAACCGTCATTTCAAGGAGCCCATTGCCTGCGTCTCGGACTCCATGACCGAGGACGCGGCGGTGTTCGGCGGCCAGAAGAACATGTTCGATGGCCTGGAAAACGCCATGGCCCTTTACAAGCCGAAGATGATCGCCGTCAGCACCACCTGCATGGCCGAGGTCATCGGCGACGACCTCAACGCCTTCATCGGCAATGCCAAGAAGGAAGGTTACATCCCATCCGAGTTTCCGACCCCCTTCGCCCATACGCCCAGCTTCGTCGGCAGCCATACCACGGGCTGGGACAATATGTTCGAGGGGATCCAGCGCTATTTCACGATCAATGCCATGGACGACAAGGTCGTCGGCTCCAATGGCAAGATCAACCTGGTGCCCGGCTTCGAGACCTATCTGGGTAACTATCGCGTCCTGCACCGCATGATGAAGGAGATGGGTGTCGATTACAGCCTGCTCTGCGACCCTACCGAGGTGCTGGATACCCCGGCCGATGGCGAATTTCGCATGTACGATGGGGGTACCCGCCTCGAAGAGATGCAGGATGCCCCCAACGCCATCGACACCCTCTTGCTGCAACCCTGGCAATTGGCCAAGACCAAGAAATTCGTCCAGACCACCTGGAAGCAGCCGTCGAGCCACCTCAACATCCCCATGGGTCTGGCCTGGACCGACGACTTCCTGATGAAGGTGGCCGAGTTGACCGGCAAGCCCATCCCCGACTCGCTCACCAAGGAGCGCGGCCGCCTGGTCGATATGATGACCGACAGCCATGCCTGGCTGCACGGCAAGAAGTTCGCCCTCTATGGAGACGCCGACTTCGTCCTCGGCATGGTCAAGTTCCTTCTGGAACTGGGGGCCGAACCGACCCACATCCTCTGCCACCAGGCCAACAAGCGCTGGAAGAAGGAGGCAGAGACGCTGCTCGCCTCCTCGCCCTTCGGCAAGGAGGGCAAGGTTTACACCGGCTGCGACCTCTGGCACTTCCGCTCCCTGTGTTTCACCGACAAGCCTGATTTCATGATCGGCAACAGCTACGGCAAGTTCATCCAGCGCGACACCCTGCACAAGGGCAAGGAGCATGAGGTCCCGCTGATCCGCATCGGCTTCCCGATCTTCGACCGCCACCATCTGCATCGCATGACCACCCTGGGCTACGAGGGGGCCATGTACCTGCTGACCACCCTGGTCAACGCAGTCCTGGAACGGCTGGATGACGACACCCGCGGCATGGGTACCACCGACTACAACTATGACCTGGTGCGTTAGCCGCGGATGGCTGCCCGCGCCACCTTTTCCATCCCCTGGAGAGAATACCCATGCCGAGCGTCATGATCCGCAAGAGCGACACCGGGGCCCTCCTCTTCTATGTCGCCAAAAAGGATATGGAAGAGACCATCGCCTCCGTGGAAACCGACACCCCGGAGGCCTGGGGTGGCAAGGTGGAACTGACCGATGGCTCCCAATGGTACCTGGACCCGATCAGCCCGCCCCCACGTTTTCCAACCACCCTGCGCTTCACCCGCGCCGCATAAATCACCGGCCGGGGTCCGCCGGCCACCGCCTAATGGGAGAGCATCATGGCCTTTCAGATCGTTAGAAGTATCTGCACCGCTTGCGGCGACTGCTTGCCGCTTTGCCCCACCAAGTCCATCAGCCCCTTCAAGGGGACTTACAAGATTGACGCCGAGACCTGCACCGAGTGCGTGGGCGAACACGACCTGCCCCAGTGCATCAGCGCCTGCATGGAGGATGACTGCATCATCGCGGCCTAGGTGGGTATCCGGACGGATCCCCAACCGCCAGGTAAAGCGCCGACATGGGCGACCGGACGGGGTGGCAAACCCCCGTCCGATTTTCGTGTGTGGCCAGGGAGGCCCCAGCCTCCGTAGCCGACCCGCGCACCGACTTGAGAAGCCAAGACCATGGATAAGCCACTTTCGAACGATATCGCCCTGCGCATCGGACTCGCCGCCCGGGTTCTGCCCGATATCTCGCCCGCCCGCCTGATCCGCGTCCTGGCTGACGCCATCGGCCTGCCGCCGACAGCGGATAAGCTGGCGAGCCTGCGCATCAAGGACCTCAAGACCGCCGCGAATGGGGATCTCGAGGACCTGGACCTGGATACCCTCAAGACCGCCCTGGCCCTGTTGAAGGGGGAAGGGATCGCCGCGACCGACCCACCCCCGGCCCTGGACCCCTATGACGAAGGCATGATGCCCGGCTCCATCCGGGTGGCCTGTGCCTCTAATGGTGGCGAGGTCCTGGATGGCCATTTTGGCAGTGCCCGGCGCTTCCTCATTTACCAGGTCTCCGCCGACGGGGTGCGCCTGATCGACGCCCGCGACGTCGAGGACGGCCAGGCGGAAGATAAGACGGCGTATCGCGCCCACCTGATCCGCGATTGTCAGCTCCTCTATGTCGCCTCCATTGGCGGGCCCGCCGCCGCCAAGGTGGTCAAGGCCGACATCCATCCCATCCAGGATGCCGCCGGGGGTAGCGCCCGCTGGCGCCTGACCGACCTCCAGCGCGTCCTGGCGGACAAGCCACCCCCCTGGCTCGCCAAGGTCATGGGTCATGCCCCCGAGGCACGCATCCGCTTCGAGCCGGCGCTGGAGGTAGAAGCGTGATCACCCCGGAGCGCATCGAGCAGGTGATGCAGGTCGTGGCGCGCGCCGGACTCAACGAGCAGACCCTGGCGGCCCTGCGCGAGGTTTTCGCCGAGCATCACTTCACCTCTTGCCGGGACGATGACATCGGCGGGGCCAGGCCCGTGCGCACCGCGGAGGGCTTCAACCTCTACCTGGTGGATGGGCAGGCTGGGTGCCCGCGCCTGACGAGGGACCTGGACCTGGCCACCGGGCTGGTGCTGGCCGAAATGGAACCCGGAGTCTGACTTGCGCCATGGTTAATCCCGCCATCACGCGCCCCAGGGACGCCCGGGGACCCACCGACCTGGAGATCGCCGTGGGGTCGGCTTGCGCCACCTTGCCGGCGCCCGCGGATCTTAAGGCCCTGATCGCGGTACTACGCGAGAGGCTCCCGGGGATGGAGCCACGCCACGCCTTGACCCGTGGCGGCTGGCATCGGCTGGGGGGCCTGGTGGATCGGGACGGCCAGCGCATCGCCCACCAGATCCTCGCCTGGGCGGAGGCCGAGTCCGGCGGCGATATCGATGAACTCCTGCTCAAGGTCGCCGACCTGCCCTATATCGCGACCCGTCTCAACGGCCAGACGCACTATCTGGTGGCCCCCATCGGACCTGGGCCGGCGGACTTCCTCCAGATCGAGGTCGAGCAGCTTCAGGAGGTCCAGGATCGCCGGATCACCGCGCCCGACTGGTTTCCCGACAGCATCGCGGAGTTCGTCGACCCCCTGGACTTCCCGCACCTGGAGCCCAGGCCCCTGGGACCCCCACGCCTCCTCTTCCGGCGCCTGCTGCGGGTGCCGGATTTCATGGCCTCCCGCGAGGCCGGACCCCGCCTCCAGCGGTTTGTGAGGGACTGGGAGCGCTGCAGCGCCCAGGAATCGGCCCACTTCAGCGAGCATTGGGTCCTCGCCATCCGGGAGTCTCAGAACCGCAAGGGCGCGTTACACCTCAGCGCCAAGCCCATCCCCATCCTGGCGGGGGAGATTCCCCCCCTGCCCGACGGAGAAGTAGCCCGGGGCGCCCTCCTCGCCAACCGGATCCACGGCTTCGACCGGGCACTTGGCTACCCCTTCGCCTGGTACTTCCACATGCTGACCAGCCCCAAGGTCTCGCACCGACTCGCCGAGGCGGTCCATGCCGACCTGATGGGGGCCTACGCCTATCTCCCCGCCCGGGATCTCAAGGTCTTGCGGGACTGGTATGCCGATCCCTATGGGCTCTAGCCGTCAGGGGGATGTCTTTGGCTTATTTGGGGGCTGCGGATCACGACTTTAGGCTTAGACTTCGCTTGCTGCTCCCTCAGGGCCTCGCAAATCCGATCAAGGTCGGGACCGTATTTTTGAACTGCCGAATT
Source organism: Chromatiaceae bacterium (assembly GCA_049654905.1). Lineage (GTDB taxonomy): Bacteria > Pseudomonadota > Gammaproteobacteria > Chromatiales > Chromatiaceae > M0108. Next base: position 4,227 of record JBASIS010000058.1, on the reverse strand, counting down.
TCTGCGACGATGGGATCTTCACGCATGATCTAGCAGCATCTCGGCGGTCCCCTCGAAGCGAGGGTTAGGCCAAGGCGGTAATTCAGTGCGCAAACTAATCGTCATCGCACTTCATCGCGTCATCAGCGCGAACACACCCCAGCCCAGGTATTCACGCGTGTAAGCGGCGTAGCGCTCGGGTTCCGAAGTCAGTTGGGCGCGAACCTCTTTCACTAACTCGTCGTCGGGATTGGCTTCAAGCCATCGGCGCATGGTGAGCCATTTGGCCGCCTCGTATCTATCCCAGCCATCCTGGTCAGCCAAAACCATTTCAACGACGTCGTAGCCGAGGTGGCCGAAAGACGCGAGCAGTTCCGGCAGCATGAGAAAGTCGGAAATCGAATGGGCAAGACAGCCCTTGGCAACCGCTTCCGTCGCCGGTAACTGCCGCCAGTAAGGTTCGCCGATCAGGAGGATCCCGCCGGCGCGCAGGCTCCGCGCCAGAAGCTCGATGGTGCCGGCGACTCCCCCACCGATCCAGGTGGCACCGACACAGGCTGCCACGCTGACCTTTTCGTCAGAGACATAGCCGGCCGCGTCGCCATGGCTGAACTTGACTTGATCGGCGACGCCGAGTTCTTCAGCACGGCGTTTCGCTTGCTCGGAGAACAACTGGCTCATGTCGATGCCGGTGCCGATGATGCCGTGATCGCGTGCCCAGGTGCACAGCATCTCCCCCGAGCCGCTGCCGAGGTCGAGCACTCGGGCCCCCGGTTCCAGACGCAGCGCAGTCCCGAGAGTGGCGAGCTTTTCGGGTGTGATCGGATTGTGGATGCGGTGAGCACTTTCAGTGATGTTGAATATCCGTGGGATGTCCATTGTGGAAAATTTCCTTACGCTCGTTTGTTAGGCGATATATCCCCATTGCCTGAATTGTGCTTGCAGGTCCGGGACATATTTAAAAGCCTGAAAATACAAAAACTCTGGGGCGAAATCCGCACCATTTGGCCAAACGATGGTATCGAGTTCTTTGTCAACACGAAGCTGAGCGAACACAGAGATGTCTTGCAGTTGCTGGAATGCGGGTCCCTCTAGCGCCGAAGAAAGATCGGCGATGCCTTTTCTTCCATCGTTGAACAGAACCTCTACCTTATAGTCGGCGAGATAGCGTGCATCAGATACATGAAGAAACATTGACATTACTCCAGCGGCTCTATCTCTGTTAGGGTCTCCTTCCTTCGGCAAAGCTCCCAATCTTCCAAAAGTTCGTCTTTATGGATTTCATGCCATTCCAATACATGGCGAAGAGCGCGTTTCGGGAATCTACCCTCCACGATGCCGGTGAGAATATCAACGGTAATCTCGTAATCACAATATTTGGCATGGAAATGAGGCGGCGAGTGATCATCCCAATACATCGCGATGACGATTCCGAGAAATCTACTGATTATTGGCATCGTTTTGTGCCTTTGCTCCTTGCCTAACGAATAAGGACAACTCGTGTGAGCGAAGCGAACCACGAGTTGTCCTTATTCGTTGGACGGAGCCGCTACCGCGGCAGATGACCGCCCGCCACATACTTTCCTCGCCGCCACGCCCCTGTGGCGGTTGCGATTTTCGCCGAGGAGAGTACCCCCGTGAACGCCACCGAACAAGCCCGTTTTGACGCCCTTTACGCTCGCCAGCTGCGCGCCCTGAAGCTCCAGGGCGTAGCCGGGAAGACCGTTGATGGCTATGCCCGCGCGGTGCGGCGCACCGCCGCGTTCTTCGATCGCTGTCCGGACGACCTGACCGCGGAGGACCTGCGGGTCTACTTCGCCAAGCTGCTGGAGACCCACTCCTGGAGCACGATCAAGCTCGACCGCTGTGGGTTGCAGTTCTTCTACCGCCATGTGCTGGACAAATCGTGGACATGGACCACGATCGTCAAACCGCCGCGCGCCACCCGCCTGCCCGATGTGCTGACCCGTGCCGAGGTCCTGCGACTGCTCGGCCTGGTACGCAAACTGCGCTACCGCGTCTTCTTCGTGACCCTCTACAGCACCGGGCTGCGCCTGAGTGAGGGCCTGGCACTGGCGGTCGGCGACATCGACGCGCACCACCTGCGCCTGCAGGTGCGCGCCGGCAAGGGCAACAAGGACCGCTACGTACCGATCACCGCAGCGCTGCTGAAAATGCTGCGCCAGTGGTGGACCACCCACCGGCATCCCCACCTGCTGTTCCCCAACCCGGTGGGTGGCCCCGAGCGTATCCGCCAAGCCACCGCACCCATGGACCTCGGTGGGGTGCAGGCCGCCATGCGGGCGGCGGTGGCCGAGGCCGGGATCACCCAGCGCATCAGCGTTCATAGTCTGCGGCACTGTTTTTCCACCCACATGCTGGAACTGGGCGTGGACCTGCGCGAGTTGCAGACCATCCTCGGCCATGTGCGACCGGAGACCACCGCCGGCTACGCCCATCTGACCGAGGTCACCCGTGCCCAGGCGCGCGCGCGACAGGGACAGCTCTTGGAATCCTTCGTCCTGCGCTGGAGGGATGCCGCATGATCCGCCTCGCCGAGGTCATCGACACCTTTCTGCCTGATCTGGAACAGGCGTATGGCCGCCGCCTCTTGCCCGGTCAGCGCCAAGCGTTGTCGGCGATTCAGCGCTGCCGCACCAAGGCCAGCGGGACTGCCGTCATCCACTGCCACGACTGCGGGACTCACGACATCGTCCCTCTGTCGTGCGGTCATCGCTTTTGCCCTCAATGCCAGCACGCGGCCGGCGAACTGTGGTTGGAGCGACAGCGCGCCAAGCTGCTCCCGGCGGACTATTACATGATCACCTTCACCCTGCCGGCGCCCTGGCGGGCACTGGTTTATGATCATCAGCGCGAGGCCTACGACCTGCTGATCCGCCTCGCCTGGGAGACGCTGGCGGGGTTCGGCCAGCGCCACCGAGCGCTCCAGGGTGACCTGGGCGCCACCGCGGTGCTGCATACCCACACCCGCGCGCTCGACTTCCATCCCCATGTTCACATCGTCCTGCCCGCCGGGGCGATCAACACCACCACCCGCCCATGGCGCACCAAGCGCGGCAAGTTTCTCTTCCCCCAGAAAGCCCTGGCCAAGGTCTTCCGGGGCAAATGGTTCCAGGCAATGCAGGAGCGCAGCTGGAGCGTCACGGCCACCGTGCCCAAGCAATGGGTGGTGGATTGCACCCGCGTGGGCAATGGCGAGAAGGCACTGGTCTATCTGGCCCGCTATCTCTATCGCGGGGTGCTCTCGGAGAAGAACATCCTGTGCTGCGACGCCGGCCAGGTGACCTTTCGCTATACCGACAACCGTGGCGCCAGCCAGACCCGAACCCTCGCCGGGGCGGATTTTCTCTGGCTCCTGCTGCAACACGTCCTGCCCAAGGGCTTGCGACGGACCCGCGACTATGGCTTTCTCCATGCCAACCGCAAGCGCTTAATCCAGCTTCTGCAACTGCTCTTGCGCGTGTGCCTGCCGCCGACCCGGCCACGCCCGCCGCTGTGCTGCAAACACTGTGGCGGGTCGGTGACTGTCACCCGTGTCCCATTCACGCCGCCGCGCTGTTCGCCGTGCCCGGCCGCCGCTTGCGGCCTGGAGATGCCTATGTAGTAACCGGTATCTACCGACCCCGCTGGCCGATCGGGACCACCGTACCCGAGGGGCGTGTTCGACTCTAAAACGGCATTTCGGCGCCACCGGCGTGACGAAACTCACGGCATCCACGGCCAAGCCACCCATCGAACGCGCCAATCCCCTGCCGCTGCCCCCGCGACCCTCCCGCGGGGCAGGGACCGGCAAAAAGATATTTCCTATTACAGATCCCGTGCCAACCTACCGGGCTCGTCCAACAACAAGGATAAGTCGTGGCTCGCTCTGCTCGCACGACTCATCCTTCTCGTTAGGCTTGATTTTCGTAGAGCCAAGCCATCACCTCAATAACATTTTTATCTGGTGGAAAGGCAGGATAAAAACATTTTTTGATTATTTCACCGTGGGTAATGAGCGTCAATCTTTTAAGCAATTTTAACCCTTCAACTTCAAGCAGAGGCAATTTCAAACTTGAGGAAAAATAATGATCGGCATCGCTCAAAAGTAGATAAGGCAACTCTAAGAGACTGTCTAGTAAATAACCTCTTGATTTATAATGCGAAAAATCTTAAGATACACGATTATTTGCCTCCATGCAATTTTATTTGGAAATATAAATATGGTTTCAGCCGATAGCGAATTGA
>JBASIS010000057.1:0-5918 GCA_049654905.1 Chromatiaceae bacterium | reverse complement strand
GTTTATGGGGGTACGGCGGTGCTTGGTATCATGCTGCTATGGCTGCTGGTGGATGGCTTGCGGCTGCCGATCTGGGTCGCCCAGGGCATCGCGATGCTGCTCACGGTCATCGTTTCCTATTTGGGCCACGCCCGCTTCACCTTTCGCCGCTCCTAAAGCGGTCCCACTGACGGATAAGACCCATGGCCCAGCGGCAGCTCATCAGCCTGATATCGCCCTGCTTCAACGAGGAGGGCAATATCGACGAACTTTACCGCCGAGCCAGCTTGGTGATGGCCGGTTTGCCCCAGTATGACTTCGAGTATCTGTTCATTGACAATGCCTCGACGGACGGCACAGTGGACAAGCTCCGGGCCCTCGCGGGGCGGGATCCGCGCGTGCGGGTCATCGTCAACACCCGAAATTTTGGCCACATTCGCTCGCCTTACTGGGGCATCCTGCAAACCCGTGGCGATGTTACCGTGGGCCTGGCCTCGGACCTCCAAGACCCGCCGGAGTTGATCCCAGAATTCATCGCCGCTTGGGAGCAGGGCCACAAGATCGTGTTGGCGGTCAAGCCCATGAGTCAGACCAATCCGCTGGTTCACCGGCTGCGCAAGCTCTATTACCGGATACTGGACGGGATTTCCGAGGTTGCCATCGTCAAGGATGCCACCGGCTTTGGCCTTTATGACCGCGTGATCCTGGACCACCTCCGACAAATTCATGACCCTTATCCCTTTGTGCGCGGCTTGGTCTGCGAACTGGGCTACCCGATCAAGACCATCCCCTTCGCCCAGCCCCGGCGCCAACGCGGCATCTCCAAGAATAACTTCTACACCCTCTATGATTTGGCCATGCTGGGGGTCGTCAGCCATTCCGTCGTCCCGATCCGCCTGGCCGCCATTGCCGGCTTCCTGACCGGCCTGTTCAGCATCCTGGTGGCCTTGGTCTTCCTGGTTCTGAAACTGGCCCTCTGGGACAGATTCCCCATCGGTATCGCCCCCATCGTCATCGGCATGTTCTTCATGTTCGGCGTGGTCATGCTGTTTATCGGCATCCTCGGCGAATACATTGCTTCCATTCACACCTATGTCCGAAATCGGCCAGTCGTGATCGAGCGGGAACGTATCAATTTTTGATGATCCTCTTTTCCGACGACCAGGTTTACCCATGAAAACCCTTATAAGCCACCTGACCGAAAAACAGCGCGAGGGGGCGACGGTCCTGCTCGTCTTCGGGCTCTTGCTAGCGGTCTTCCATGGCATCTACGGCCGGTTCTTCCCAACGGCGCAAGGAACCCTGGGGCATGACATAGGCCTGGCCTTCGCGAGCATGCTGGATGGGTACATCTGGTTTGCCAAAAACGGGATGTGGGAGGTGCCCTGGTTCAGCCCCGCTTTCTGCGGCGGCCAGCCCTACTTTGCCGACCCCCAGTCTGGTTACTATTCCCTGCTGCAGTGGCTGACCTTTGTCACCGATCCCTTGTCGGCGACCTATCTGACGCTGCTGTTGTTTGCCTCGGTGGGCTTTTTTGGCACCTATCTGCTGGCCCGGCGTCACTTCGGGCTAGCGCTGCCCTGGGCTATCCTGGCCGCGGCCCTCTACTTCTTTAATGGCTTTTTGCCCCACCGCATGATCATTGGGCACCTGGGCTATCCCGCCCTGACCCTGGCTCCCTGGCTGGCCCTGGCCCTGCTCCCCCCCGCCGCCAGCCGGGTATCGACCATCGGCTTTAGCATCCTGGCCGGCTTGATTGCCGCCACCTGGCTGCAATCCGGCCTGACGACCCTGATGCTGCCGGCCGCCCTGAGCGTGGCGCTGATTCTGCTGGTCTATCGGTTGCGCCAGCCCTGGCCGAGCGACCTGCTCCCCCGGATGCTGATGGCGGTGGGGATCAGCCTGGTGTTATCGGCCAGCAAACTGGTGGCCAGCCTGGCCTTCTACAGCCGCTTCGAACGGACTCAGTACCTGTTACCCGGGTTCGACAATCCCTTGGCCCTGCTGGTGACTAATCTACTGGCGTTGTTTGGTCCCAGCGAGGCGGCGGCCGCAGTCGCTAATGCCTGGCTGGTCAATGCCCAGTGGACACTCTTTGCGCACGAGTGGGCCTTTGGGTTTACGGTGGTGCCGCTCTTTGTGCTCTTCCGGGCCCGGGTGCTGTTACGACGCCGCACGGACGCCAGCGCAACCACCGGGCCGGGGGAGGTCACCCGTGGAGGGAGCGCGAGGGACAAGGGTATGAAGATAGCGGCGGCGCTGGCGATCCTGGCGATTGCCCTGATCCCGCTGGCCTTGCAGTTCTACACCCCGGCCTACAACGCCTGGTTGAAGGCTCTGCCGCTGGTCGGCGCCACGGCGGCGCCCGAACGCTGGCTGATCGTCTATCTGCCCGTGCTGCCCATCGCCATTGCCCTGCTGGGTAGCCTGACCCTGGCGCGCCAGGGCCAGGAGGACCAGGCGCCCAAGCTGGTTTTCAGCTTCATCCTGATGCTCATCGCCATCAATGTGGCCGAACCGCGCCGCTACTACTTCAAGCAGGGCTATCAACCGGCGGCCCTGTTGGCCGCATACGAGCGGCTTGCCGCCGGGGGCGCCGCCAGCCAGCGGATTAAGGCGATCGGCCTGACGACGCCCGCGGATGCCGGCGCGGGCCTGTCCGGCTTGACCGGCAATGACGTCATGATCGCAGGCATCTCCCAGATGCGTTGTTACAACCCCTCGTTTGGCTATCGCCTGGAGCATCTGCCACCCGCCAAGCTGGAGGTGGGGGACGTGCTGGCGGAGCGGGATGGCCTCCTGAATATCCGCAACCCCGCCTGCTTTGTCTTCCCGGAGGAAAACGGCTGCCAGCCGGGGGGTCAGTTCCGCGCTGACCAGCGGGCGGAGGCGGAGGCCTTTGTTGCTTATGCGCCCTTCCCTTTTAACAAGAGCCGGGCGCAGCGGGTAGCGGATGGGGTGACGATGGGCGGGCTCGTGGGGACGGCCATTTTTCTTGGGGTGGCATGGCCACTGTTGGCTTGGCGGCGACGGAAGGGGCTGGGCTGACATTAGCGTTTTGCCCCCTTGTAAGATGATTGTATCCGCATCAGACCGTCACCCCTCTGATTCCGAGATCGTGGGAGAGCTTGGGTCGATGCGGAGTTTTCCTGAACAACCCGAACAGTTGCCAGGGCGAAGAGCCCGATTCTGCAAGGCTGGGTATGGGGAGGCATGACCATGAATTCCGAGACAGGTTGGGTTGGCATCGACGTCTCGAAGTCGACGTTGGATGTATACGTTTCGTTTCCCGAGCACGCGTTCTCGGTCGCGCCTGATCCGGACGGCATCCGACGCTTGATCGAGACCCTGCAACCCCAGCAACCGCATCTGATCGTGTTGGAGGCGACGGGTGGGCTCGAACGCACCCTGGTCGCCGAACTGCTGGTCGCACCCTTGCCGGTGGCGGTGGTCAATCCACGTCAGGTCCGGCACTTTGCGCAAGCCCTCGGCTACCTGGCCAAGTCGGATCGTCTCGATGCGCGCGTCCTCGCGCGCTTTGCCCAGGCCATCGAGCCGACGCCACGGGCGCTGCCCGCGGCCGACGCCTTGGCCTTGGCAGACCGGTTGGCGCGGCGACGCCAATTGGTCGAGATGCTGACGATGGAGAAAAACCGTCTGCACGCCGCCCACAACGCCGCCGTGCGCCTGGACATCCAGACCCACATCGACTGGCTGCACCAGCGCCTGAAGGCTACCGAGCAGGGCTTGCGCGAGGCGGTGGAAGCCTCGCCCGCCTGGCAGGCCAAGGCCGAACTGTTGGGTGAGGTCAAGGGACTCGGGGACGTCACCGTCCTGACCTTGATCGCCTGTTTGCCCGAATGGGGCCAACTCAACCGCAAACAAATCGCCGCCCTAGTCGGGGTCGCGCCCCTCAATCGTGACAGCGGCACCCTCCACGGGAGACGGTGCGTGTGGGGTGGACGGGCGTCCGTGCGTCACGTGCTGTATCTGGCGACCCTCTCGGCGGTGCGTTACAACCCGATTCTGAAGGCGTTCTATACCCGATTGCGAGAGGCCGGTAAGGTCGCCAAGGTCGCCCTCGTGGCCTGCATGCGCAAACTGCTGACGATCCTCAACGCCATGCTGCGCGATCAGGCGCACTGGGACGAACATCATGGAGAAATCGCTTGACCTGAAACACAGTTGCTCTCCCCGGCCCTCCCCCGCGCGGGGGGAGGGAGCAAGCGGACGCGGACATAAAAGGGGATGATCCGGATGGTTGCATATCCCGGGATGTGGGGCTAGTCTGGGAGGTGTAACGGATGGCTGCGAAGTCGGGACGTGACGCACCAGTAGCCATCTTGGATCGAGGTAACGCCCTACCTCTATTCCCATCTCCAATAACCTAATTGTTTTTCCAGAATCTCTTGATCTCGCTTGCGATGGATGTACTTTTCATCTGTCGTCGCGTAATTCGTCCTTCCCGACCAAGCCCCGCTCAACCCCTGTGCGCGCTCAAAGACCGCGATGCAGGACAACAGCGGTCCTCGCCCAACGTCGAACCGGCTCAGGTAGTAGCGCTTATCGACACCGCCTCGCCTCCCAGGCTCTAACCAGATTTCGTCTGGCCGCCTGATATTGAGTGCCGTATAGAGCAGCCACTGCGCCCGCTCGTCCTTCATGATCTTCCACTCGCCCTTGAGGTTCAGGAAAAGGTGGCGGTCGATCTCCAGGACGTTGCCGACCACGTCGGTGAAAGCAACCCGGCTCTCGCCGCCAAACTCTCGCATGAAGCGCGCAAATAACCGCGGCTCATCCAGCGTCGGTGATAGCCGCTCTGTCCCAGCGGCGTGACGCACCGGCGGCATCTTTCTGCCCGCTGCCAGGAACCCTTCCAGGCTGCGCAGGTGGCTGTTTGGGTACTGATGAGGATCTCACACTAATGTCTTGCCAGACTGCCCAGGGCGCTTTGCCAAAAAACAGGGGTGGCGTGGCCGCTGTTGGCCTGGCGGCGGCGGAGGGGGCGACACTGACTTTGGTTAGAACCGCGCGACCTCGAAGCCCATGGCTGTCGCCGCATCGGCCATCACCGTATCCGCGGTGGCGAGCCTATCAATCCCGGCATGTAGCGCCACGGCGAGATGCAGGGCATCGAGTGTGCGCAGGGGATGATCCGGATAACGGTTGATCAGATTGACAGCTTCGTTGAAGTGATCATCCTCGACGGGGCATTGTTGTAGCCAACCCCGATCCAAGTCATCAATGAATGCCGCGAAAATCAGGGTTTCTAATTCCGCGGTCAACTCCCTCATACGTCGCCGCCGACTCAACAATGATCGCACCTCCGTGCGGGTCAGACTGCTGATCACGGCGATGTCGAGCGTTTGCAGGTAGCTGACGAAAGCGTCGGAGTTCGGCTCGTTCAGGTACCATTTCGCCAATGCGCTGGTATCCAGATAAGCCCGGTGCTCAGCGCTCATCACGTTCCGCGCGAATCAGAACCGCCGAGGCTTGGGTCAATTCTGCCGTGCAGCGACGCAGATCGGCGTGGTCCGGACGTAAGCGACGCCTTGAAATTGGCAGCACGCGAGCAATGGGTTGGCCTCGTCGACTAATGATCAGTTCCAGTTCCTTATCTACCAGTTCATCAAGCCGACCCATGTTGGCACGCATCTCTTTAATATTAATAACTTTCATCTCATCAATACCCAGGTACCGCGACTTTAGAAAGTGAAACACGAAGCGGGACGAAAGACAAACGATATTTGTTCCGCCCCGTGTGATTATATATCCAGAAGAAGCTATCCTTTGTTCCGTGCCCGGGAAGTACTCGAGTACCTGGCCCTCGGGGAAGACGTTGCCCTGGTGGTCACCAGCACCGCTGGCCGCCACCCCAGACTGAGACCACCCCGATGCACGTGAACCTGCACAAGCATGCTCGTACCACCCCCGCCATG
>JBASIS010000056.1:0-1581 GCA_049654905.1 Chromatiaceae bacterium | reverse complement strand
CCCCCTCCTTGGCCTCATGACAATCCAGGCAGTTGACGCCATTCTGGCCATGTTGGCTTTTGTTCCATTCCCAGTAGAGGCCGGGGTTCTCGGTCATGTGGCAATCGACGCACTCCTGGCCCGCGGGTGTGCCCCAATCGACTCCGACCTGGCCGGCCGGACGTTCCGCTTGGGCGGGCCCGTGGGCCAGCAACAGGGCCATGCCGGCCAGAGTACTGGAAAGCCAAGCGACCTTGCGGCCTTGGCGGCTGATTTTCATTGACGATCTCCTTTGAGGTGGAACAGGTTATCCCGGCTGCTTGGAACCGGTTAGAGGCGATACGCGGACCCTGGGCAGGCACGGCGGCACCCTTGTTCACGTCCTTGAGTTACCGCTCCCTGTCCTCTGCGACCCGGTCGCTTAGTTCTTCTTCTAGCGCGCCTCGCACCCACCCACGGGCGAATTTAACCGGGGCGGGGGAATTCGCCTTGATCTAGGTCAAGGAGCACAAGGGGAATCGGAGGGTGGCCGGGAGGGGCGGCGGTCAGGCCTCCCGATCATGGGGCGCCCAGCGCCGACGGGTCCAGGATCAGGCTGCGGACGCGGGGTTGAACTCCGCCAGGGCCTCGGTGGCCTGGCGATCGGCATGGTAGGAAGAGCGCACCATGGCGCCACTGGCGACATTGACAAAACCCAGGGCCTCGCCCGCGCGGCGCAGGCCCGCGAATTCATCCGGGGTCCAGTAGCGGATCACCGGCAGATGGGAGCGGCTGGGGGCCAGGTACTGGCCCAGGGTGAGCATATCGCAGCCCTGGGCGCGCAGGTTGGCCATGACCGCCAGCACCTCGTCCTCCTCCTCGCCAAGGCCGAGCATGAGGCCGGACTTGGTGGGAATAGCGGGGTAGCGCGCCTTGAAGGCGCCGAGCAAGGCCAGGGAGCCGGCATAGTCGGCGCCGGGGCGGGCCCGGGGGTAGAGGCGGGGCACCGTCTCCAGGTTGTGATTGAAAAGGTCCGGCAGGCCATCCCCACTAAATTGATCGAGGGCCAAAGCCTCCCGGCCACGGAAATCTGGCACCAGGATCTCCAGGCGCGTCCGTGGGGCGCGGCGGCGGATGGCGCGCAGACAGGCCGCGAAGTGGCCGGCGCCCCCATCGCGCAGATCGTCCCGATCGACGGAGGTGATGACCACGTAGCCGAGGCCCAGGACGGCGATGGACTGGGCCAGGTGCTCGGGCTCATCCGGATCGGGGGCCGTTGGCCGACCATGAGCCACGTCGCAGAAGGGGCAGCGGCGGGTGCAGACATCCCCCAGGATCATGAAGGTCGCAGTGCCGTGATTGAAGCACTCGCCCAGATTGGGGCACTGGGCCTCCTCGCAGACGGTCGTCAGCTTGGCCTCGCGCAGCAAACGCTTGATGTGGGTCACCCCCGGCCCGATGGGCGCGCGGGCGCGAATCCAGGCGGGCTTACGCAGCGGTTCGCCGATCGGCTCCACCTTGACCGGGATGCGCGCCACCTTATCCAGGCCCCGTTGGTGGGTCTCGGGGGTGGCGCGGGACGGGGCAGCGAGGGACGGGGTGTCGTCGGTCATGGGGTTATTC
>JBASIS010000055.1:0-31124 GCA_049654905.1 Chromatiaceae bacterium | reverse complement strand
GGCCTGGAGGATCGCCATGGGGTCGGCGCCGTCCGGGGCCTCTTCCATGCCCGCCCGAGGCTCCGGGACCCCCGGGGAAGCCGGCGGGGCAAGCTCCGCCGCGGTCAGAGACCTGGCAGGTGTTGGGACGAGACCCGGCAAGCCGCCGGGGGGCCCGGTTGGACGTGACCCCGGGATCGGCCCGGCGGGAGGCGCCGCCTCGGCCAACCGGCCTGGAGGGCTCGCGGAGGTTCCCAGTGGCGGGGTCTCGGCCGGCAAGGCCCACCCCGGGAGGCTTGCCAGGGCAAGGATCAGGCACCACCTGTGCGCGACCCCTAACTCTCGGGGTCGGAACATCTGGGTGGGCATGGGGGGATGTAACAACGAAGGCATGTGGCTTACCTGGCGGGCTTCTGGATGCCTGGAAGAGTGCCGGATGACGGGCCGCCCTCCCCAGTCAAGGACCCGATCATGGGATTACGGGCCTTTCAAATGAGGTCCAGTATAGCCGGCCACCGCGTGGCGAACATTCCAGGCCACCGGGCGGCGGACGAGCCCGAGCATCAAGGATGCGATAGCGTACCGACGCCGCCGGATAGCGCGGTTTAGTCTTGACCGCCGGGCGTGGATTAACACCCCGGCGCGGCGATGGCCGGTCGTGGCGGTCACGACGAGACCCACTCAAGCCGAAATTAACGGCTAACATAGCCGGTCGACGCGACCATCACGCCCGACCCCTTCCCATCCGGCCCACCCCCAGGAGGCAGCCGCTCATCATGACCCCTGACCCACCCCGCGTAACCGGCCAGGATTATCCACCGCCACCGGATACGCCCCCGGACCAGACCCCGGACGCGCTGGCCGCCCGCATCGGCCTGGCCGCCCCCCCCCGCCGGCGCTGGGCTGGCTATGGGCTGGCGACACTCGGACTGCTGGCGCTGGCGGGAGTCGCCTGGTTCCTGTTCCCGAACCCCACCCCGGATAGCCCGCGCTTCAAAACCGCGACGGTCGAATGGGGCGACCTGACGGTCAAGGTCACCGCCACCGGGCAATTGCAGCCGGTCACCCAGGTGGACGTGGGTACCGAGGTCTCGGGCACCATCGACCAGGTGACCGTGGACTTCAACGACCGCGTCACCCAGGGCCAGGTCCTGGCCCGTCTCGATCCGGATACCTTCCAGGCCAAGCAACGCCAGTCCCAGGCCGCCCTGCTGCTGGCCCGGGCCAGCGTTACCGAGGCCCAGGTCACCGTCACCGAAACCGCGAGCAAGCTGGGGCGCGTCCGCGACATGATCGCCAAGCGCCTCTCCTCCCCCGAGGAGCTCGACACCGCCATCGCCGCGGCAGGTCGCGCCGAGGCCGCCCTGGCGGTGGCCCAGGCCAAGGTCGAGCAGGCCCAGGCCCAACTCGACGCCGATAACCGCACCCTAGAGAAGTCCGAGATCCGCTCCCCCATCGACGGCACCGTGCTCAAGCGCCAGGTCGAACCGGGCCAGACCGTCGCCGCCTCCCTCCAGACCCCGGTGCTCTTCACCCTGGCCGAGGACCTGACCCAGATGGAGCTGAATGTCGCCGTGGACGAGGCCGACGTGGGCCAGATCGAGGCCGGCCTAACAGCGGAGTTCACGGTGGATGCCTACCCCAATCGCCGCTTTCCGGCGACCATTACCCAGGTACGCTACGCCCCGGAGACCATCAATGGGGTGGTGACCTATGCCGCCCTCCTGTCCCTGGACAACCGGGACCTCTCCCTGCGCCCCGGCATGACCGCCACCGCCGAGATCATCGCCCGCGAGGTCAAGGACGCGGTGCTGGTGCCCAACGGGGCCCTGCGCTTTACCCCGCCCGCGCCCAAGGCCACCAAGGAGGATAGTCGCGGCCTGGTCGGGATGCTGCTGCCCAGCCGCTCCTCCTCCAGCCGGCGCGGCGGGAGCAAGGACGCCACCACCGGCAAGGGCTCCCAGGTCTGGATATTGCGGGAAGGGGTCCCGGTGGCGGTGGCGGTCAAAACCGGGGCCTCCGATGGCACCCTGACGGAGATCCTGGACGGGACCCTGGCGCCGGGAACCGAGGTGCTGGTGGACCTGGAGCGGACGGGGGCCAAGCCATGACCCTGGCCGCGGCACCCGCGTCTGCCCCACTCCTGCTCGAATTCCGCCAGGTGTCCAAGGTGTACGGTACCGGCACCGCCGCCGTGCGCGCCCTGGACGCCGTGGATCTCCAGATCCGGGAAGGGGAGTTTGTCGCGGTCATGGGCCCGAGCGGCTCGGGCAAGTCCACCGCCATGAACATCCTGGGCTGTCTGGACACCCCCAGCGCCGGCTCCTACCGTTTTCGCGACGTGGGCGTCGAGACCCTGAGCCGGGACCAGCGCGCCCGGCTGCGGCGCAACTACCTGGGCTTCGTCTTCCAGGGCTTCAATCTCCTCAACCGCACCTCCGCCCTGGAGAACGTGGAACTGCCCCTCATCTACCGCCGCCTGCCCAGTGGCCAGCGCCACACCCAGGCGAAGGCGGCCCTGGCCCTGGTCGGCCTCACCGGCTGGGAGACCCACACCCCGGGCGAGCTCTCCGGTGGCCAACAGCAGCGCGTCGCCATCGCCCGCGCCATCGTCACCCAGCCCAGCCTTTTGCTGGCGGACGAGCCCACCGGCAACCTCGACAGCGCCCGCAGTCACGAGATCATGGACCTGCTGACCTGGCTCAACCGGGACCGGGGCATCACCATCCTCATGGTCACCCATGAGTCGGACATGGCCGCCTACGCCCACCGGGTCATCCATTTCCGTGATGGCCAGGTGACCGACGACGGCCTCGGCACCGGGGCTCATCAAGAGGAGACCGCCTGATGCTCTGGAATGCCCTGCTCCTCGCCCTGCGGGAGATCCGCCGCAACGTCCTGCGCTCCATCCTGACCATCCTGGGGGTGGTCATCGGCGTGGCGGCGGTCATCATCATGGTCACCCTGGGGGGCGGCGCCACCCGCGCGGTCTCGTCCCAGATCGAGTCCATGGGCAGCAATCTGCTCATGCTTCGCATGGGCCAGAGCATGGGGCCCGGGTCCGGCATCGGCGTCCCGCCCTTCAAGATCGAGGATGCCATCGCCCTGGAGCGCGACATCCCCAGCATTCGCGTCCTGGCGCCCTCCGCCAGTCAGACCGCCACCGCCATCGCCGGCAACAACAGTTGGTCAACCTCCGTCACCGGCACCGACAACCGCTATCTGGATGTCCGTAACTGGCCCCTGGAACGGGGGCGCCTCTTCACCGAGGGTGAACTGCGCGCGGGCCAGGCGCTGTGCCTGATTGGCGCCACGGTCGGCAAGGAGCTCTTCGGCGAGCAGGACCCCATCGGCGAGAGCCTGCGCATCAAGACCATCTCCTGCAAGATCATTGGCTTGCTCACCGCCAAGGGCCAGAGCAGCATGGGCCGGGATCAGGACGATCTCATCCTCATGCCCCTGCGCGCCTTCCAGCGGCGCATCGCCGGCAATCAGGACGTGACCCTGATCCAGGTCTCGATCAAGGATGGCGAGTCCACCGAGCGAGCCAAGGCCGACATGGAGCGCCTCCTGCGCGAGCGCCGCAAGATTGACGCCACGGAGCAGGACAACTTCGGCGTCAACGACATGAAGGAACTCACCAAGATGCTGACGGGGACCACCCAGGTCCTCACCACCCTGCTCAGCGCCGTGGCCGCCGTCAGCCTGCTGGTGGGTGGCATCGGCATCATGAACATCATGCTGGTCTCCGTCACCGAGCGCACCCGGGAGATCGGCATCCGCCTGGCCATCGGTGCCCTGGAACGGGAGGTGCTGATGCAATTTCTGGTCGAGGCCGTCGTCCTGTCGTCCCTGGGGGGCATCCTCGGCATCATCCTCGCGCTGGGGTCCTCCCTCGCCCTCGCCGACCTGCTCATGGTCCCCTTCATCTTCAACGGCGGCATCGTCCTCACGGCCTTCCTCTTCTCCGCCGCCGTCGGCATCATCTTCGGCTACTTCCCCGCCCGCCGCGCCGCCCGGCTCGATCCCATCGAGGCCTTGCGGCGGGAGTAGGCGCCAGCGTCCTGCCCGCGTGCCCGGGCGTCTCTTCCCTGGCGTCACGCATCCCGCCTCATGCAGGCGACAATACCGATTAGACTTAAAAACGCCCCTGTCCCGGGGCCTGCTCAACCGGAATGATCACTCAACCTTGCACAGGAGAAGCCCGATGACATCGACCACAACTGTCGCCCTCCCCTCGGAGGTCGTGACCTTCTGGTTCGGCGAAACCGTCCGGCCGCTCTGGTTCGCGGCGACGGCGGAGTTTGACCAGGCCTTGCGCGAGCGCTTCCTGGCCACCTACCGGGCAGCGGCGGCGGGCGAACGGGCGGATTGGGAGATCACGCCCGAGGGGGCCTTGGCCCTGGTGATTGTGCTGGATCAGTTCCCGCTCAACATGTTCCGGGGTCGGCCGAAGGCCTTTGCCACCGAGACGGCGGCCCGGGGGGTCGCGGAGCGAGCTATCGACCGCGGGCTGGATCAAGCCCTCACGCCCGAGCAGCAGACGTTTCTTTATATGCCCTTCATGCACAGCGAAGACCTGGCGGATCAGGAGCGCTCGGTGCGCCTCTTCCAACAGCCGGGGCTGGAACAGTCCTTGGGCTTCGCCCGCCATCATCAGGGGCTGATCCGGCGCTTCGGCCGCTTTCCGCATCGCAATGCCATCCTGGGGCGGGCCAACACGGCCGAGGAAATCGCCTATCTGGCCTCCCCGGAGGCATTTCTCGGATGAGGCCTCATACGGGTCTCAGTCACCAGGCGCGCCCGGGAGATCGGCATACGGCGCGGGCGTAGCCATCAAGGATCTTCTCGGCTACGCCTTGGAGCTTCGGAGCGCGCAGTTGGCAATCGTGAAGGGTGTCAAAACGGGCTTGTTCGGTTGCGTTCCCAGGGGTACTCTCCTGGGCGAAAATTGCAACCGCCACAACCTTTTTCTCTGGTACGGCGGGGCCGTGCCAGGGGGAGCCCCTTTAGGCCGGTCGTTAGCCCCCCATCACCATTACTTCTCGAGGAGAAATCATGAAAAGCAATCCAGTTGTTTGGTTTGAAATCTATGTCCAAAACATGGAGCGCGCTAAAGCCTTCTACGAATGCGTGTTCGCAATCCAATTAGAAAAGCTAGAAAGTCCTGAACTTGAAATGTGGGCTTTTCCAATGCAAGAGGATGGGCCCGGTGCCATGGGTGCACTCGTAAGGATGGAAGGCTGCCCATCGGGTGGCAACAGCACCTTGATTTATTTCACTTGCGCTGACTGCGCCCTTGAGGCCGAACGGGCCAAGGAAAATGGTGGTCAGATCTTTAAGGACAAATTTTCGATAGGCCAGTATGGGTTTATTTCCCTCGTTTACGATACAGAGGGAAATATGATTGGCCTTCATTCGATGCAGTGATTCAAAGGCCCAACCCTTTTGTGACCCAATCAGGTACTCCGAATGCCGCTTGACCGCCATCCCTGAAACAGGACCCTGAATGTCCCATAAGGAAGCCACCGCCCGTATCAAGATCAACAAGCTGCTCGAAGCGGGGGGCTGGCGATTTTTCCAAGTCGGCGACGCACCCGCCAATATTCGCCTCGAACCCAGCGTTAAGATCAAGTCCACCGATCTGGACGTCCTCGGCAACAACTTCGAGAAGAGCACGACAGGCTTCGTCGATTTTCTCTTGCTCGATGCCAAGGGCTTCCCGCTGCTCGTCCTCGAAGCCAAGGCCGAGGACAAAAATCCACTCATCGGCAAAGAACAGGCGCGTAAATACGCTAGGTCCCAGAACTGCCGCTTCGTCATCCTATCCAACGGCAACCTGCACTATTTCTGGGATCTCGAACGCGGCAGCCCCTACCTCATCACTGCCTTTCCGACACCAGAATCGGTCACCGGCTACCGGAAGGTCACCCCTAATCCGCGGCGCCTGATCGAAGAGCAGGTGGAGGAGGACTACATCGTGCTCACCCAGCGCCCAAACTACCGGTCCGAGGCCGGGTGGCGAAACCCAGCAGAGCGACCCGGATACATCCAGACCAACAAGCTGCGCTTCCTCCGGCCCTATCAACTCAAGGCCATCTACCTACTACAGGCCGCGGTCGGCGAAGGGCATGACCGCTTCCTGTTCGAGATGGCCACCGGCACCGGCAAGACCCTGACCGCCGCCGCTGTCATCAAGCTCTTTCTGCGTTCCGGGAATGTCCGCCGCGTCCTCTTCCTGGTGGATCGCCTTGAACTGGAGGACCAGGCCAGGAAGGCCTTCACCGCGGTCCTTGCCGCCGACTACCAGACCGTGATCTACAAGGAAAACCGGGACGACTGGCGACGCGCGGAGACTGTCGTCACCACCGTGCAATCCCTGCTCTTCAACAACAAGTACCAGAAGCTCTTCTCCCCGACGGATTTCGATCTCGTCATCTCCGACGAAGCGCATCGCTCCATTGGTGGCAATGCCCGCGCCGTGTTTGACCACTTCATCGGCTACAAGCTCGGCCTCACCGCCACGCCGCGCGATTACCTCCGCCGGTTCGACCGCGCACAGCCGGGCACCCACGACCCGCGCGAGGCCGAGCGCCGCCTGCTGCTCGACACCTACCGCACCTTCGGCTGCGAGAACAGCCAGCCGACCTTCCGCTACTCCCTGCTCGATGGCGTCAGGGAAGGCTACCTGGTCAACCCCATCGTCGTGGATGCCCGCACCGAGATCACCACTGAGCTGCTTTCCGAAGACGGCTTCGCCGTCACCTTCACGGACGACGCCGGCGAGGACCAGCAGGAGACCTTCAAGAAACGCGAGTTCGAGAAACGCTTCTTCGCCCAAGCCACCAACCAGCTCTTGTGCAAGACCTTCCTGGAAAACGCCCTCCGTGACCCGGTTAGCGGCGAAATGGGCAAGTCGATCATCTTCGCCGTCAGCCAGGACCACGCCGCCAAGCTGACCCAGATCCTCAACCAGATGGCCGACCACCTCTACCCCGGCAAATACCAGTCCGATTTCGCCGTGCAGGTCACCTCCCGGATACCCGACGCCCAGCAGTTCACCATCAACTTCGCCAACAACAACCTGCTCGGCTCCGGCAACTTCATTCCCACCTACAAGACCAGCAAGGCGCGGATCTGCGTGACGGTCGGCATGATGACCACCGGCTACGACTGTACCGACATCCTCAACATCGGTCTTTTCCGCCCCATCTTCTCGCCCACCGATTTCATCCAGATCAAGGGTCGCGGCACCCGCAAGCACGACTTCCGCGAGCTGCTGTTCGACGACGCCCTTCGGGAGGGCATCCAGCACCCCCTGAAAACCGCCTTTAAGCTCTTCGATTTCTTCGCCAACTGCGAGTACTTCGAAAAGGAGTTCAACTACGACGAAGTGCTGAAGCTCCCGCCGCCCCAGGGCAAAGGCAGCGATGACGGGGGCGGCCAATGCCCGGTGGTGGTGGGCGGGACCTATGAGCACCTCGGCGCCGACATCTTGGCTTCGCTGCGTGTCGAGCAGATTACCGCCGAGGGCATGAAGATCGACCGCATGTTCTTCGAGCAGTTTGAAGACGTGATCCGCGCCAATGACACCATCGCCGCCGCCGTTGAAGCCGGGCAGTGGGACCGCGTCATCGACTACATCAACCGCGAGGTCTTCGACCAGCCCGAGGAGTACTACACCCTCGACAAGCTGCGCAAAGCCGCCGCCGTGGACCGCCGCCTGACCCTGCGCGAGATCCTGGAGAAGGTCTTCGGCCTCATCCCACGCTTCAAGTCCAAGGATGAGTTGCTGGAAGAAGAGTTCGCCAAGTTCATCGCCGACCGTGTGCCCGAGCCGCCCGCGGCCATCCCGGCCATCAAGACCTTCTTCAAGGCCTACGCCACCAGTAACCGGGTGCGCGACATTATCGACAGTCGGCAGTTTACCGATCTGGCGACCAACCCCTTCTTCACCAGCCATGATTTCAGAGCCGTGCCCCAGCGGTACCGCGCGCTCGTCCCCGAGTACATCAAGGACTACGTCCCCTTGAACCAGTTCGCCGCCTAAAGGAATTCATTAGTGCTCGACACCGATACCAAACGCCGCATCGACACCGCCCGCGACATCCTCGTCGGCAAGGTCCCCGATCCCAAGTCCCAGGTCGAGCAGATCACCATCGCGCTGATCTACAAGTTCATGGACGACATGGACGCCGAGAGCGAGGAACTCGGCGGCAAGCGCAAATTCTTCACCGGCGCCTACGCCCGCTACGGCTGGGCCAGGCTCATGGATCGCAGTCTCGGCGGCCACGAAATGCTCGGCCTCTACGGCGAGGGTATTGCCAAGATGCCCGAGAACCCGGGCATCCCGCCCCTCTTCCGCGACATCTTCAAGAATGCCTACCTGCCTTACCGCGACCCCGAGACGCTCAAGGCCTTCCTCAAGGTCATCGACGAGTTCAGCTACGACCACAGCGAGCGCCTCGGCGACGCCTTCGAGTATCTCCTCAGCGTTCTCGGCAGTCAGGGCGATGCCGGCCAGTTCCGCACCCCGCGTCATATCATTGATTTAATGGTTGAAATCGTCCAGCCGCAGAAAAACGAGGCCATCCTTGACCCCGCTTGCGGCACCGCTGGCTTCCTCATCTCCGCCTACAAGCACATCCTCAAGGCCAACTCATCTCGCCCTCCTCTCGCGGGAGAGGTGGCCGGGCAACGCGCGGGTGATTTGCTCACGCCCGACGAAAAAGGTCGCCTCGCCAGGAACTTCAAGGGCTACGACATCTCGCCCGACATGGTGCGCCTGTCGCTGGTGAACCTCTATCTACACGGCTTCACCGATCCCCACATCTACGAATACGACACCCTCACCTCCGAGGAACGCTGGAACGAATTCGCCGACGTCATCCTCGCCAACCCGCCCTTCATGTCGCCGAAAGGCGGCATCAAGCCCCACAAGCGCTTCTCCATCCAGGCCAAGCGTAGCGAAGTCCTCTTCGTGGACTACATGGCCGAGCACCTCACGCCCACCGGCCGCGCCGCCATCATCGTCCCCGAGGGCATCATCTTCCAGAGCCAGACCGCCTACAAAGCCCTGCGGAAAATGCTGGTGGAAAACGCCCTCGTGGCCGTCGTCTCCCTGCCGGCGGGCTGTTTCAATCCCTACTCCGGGGTGAAGACCAGCATCCTCATCCTCGACAAATCCCTCGCCCGGCAGAGCGACACTATCGGCTTCTTCAAAGTGGAGAACGACGGCTTCGGCCTCGGCGCTCAGCGCCGCGCCATTGAGAAAAACGACCTCCCGCAGGTCCAGGCCGAAGTCGCTGCCTACCTCCAAGCCCTCCGCTCCAAAGCGTCTACCGAGACCATCCTGTCCCTCACGTCCACCGCCCAGATCGTGCCGAAAGAAAAGATCGCCGCGAATCGCGACTACAACATTAGCGGCGAGCGGTATCGGGAAAGCGAGGCCAAGACGAACGTCTTCCCGCTGGTAAAGCTCAGCGAGGTTTGTACCGTGAATCCACGGAAGAGCCAAATTGCCGAGAAGCCCGAAACGCGCGTCTCGTTCGTTCCAATGGCTATCCTGAACGAGCATCGCATTTCGTTTCAGCCCCGCGACGAGAAGCAACTGTCCGAAGTCTCGGCAAGCTACACCTACTTCGAGGACAACGATGTCCTTCTCGCCAAGGTGACGCCTTGCTTTGAAAACGGCAAAGCGGGCATCGCTCGCGGCCTGCTCAACGGAATCGGTTTTGGCTCCAGTGAGTTCTACGTGCTGCGGAGCAACGGCCAAGTCTTGCCCGAGTGGGTCTACTTTTGCGTCATGCACCCTCTCTTTCGAGATGCAGCCGTCGCACAGATGACCGGCACAGGAGGCTTACAGCGCGTGCCTCGCTATTACGTAGAGAACTTCCAAATCCCCCTGCCGCCGTTGGAAGTGCAGAAGGAGATCATGGCGGAGATTGAGGGTTACCAAGCTGAGATAGAACGGCTCAAAAATACCATTTCGGAAGAAGAGAAAAAGATCCAGGCCACCCTCGCCCGCATCTGGGGTGAGGACATCCCCGTTGCCAGCAAATCCGAGGACAAACAGCAATGACCAAGAATCTTCTCATCACTGGTGCCGGTGTCGATTGCACAACGGGGATTGCATTCCCGCTGGCGGCTACCCTGTTGCCGGAAATCGCCGCGTACATAGAAGGCAAGGGTAAGCCTGTCGATCAAATGCTACGGTCGTTGCTGCCGAATTTGCGCTTCACCTTTGCTGCGATGGTGGCGCGCGCGGTGGATGCGATTTCCGCCCGTGGTGCGGATGCTCAGAGGGCGATGGTGCAGCGGGTACAGAAGTTGATCGATGAACTGCCGCCAGAGCGTGGGGACATTCGCAAACATGGTGAGCTGATCGTCAGGCTCTTCAACAAGCTTGCGGTCATTGCGAAGGAAGGCGAACTCGACGATGAAACTCGACAACTTATCAAGGAGGTCTTTCCGAAGGATGCGGATGATCCGATGGATTCCGACTCCATTCTCGATATCCACAAGCTGTCGCTGTCCGATACCTTCAAGGCGGTACTGAAGCGCACTTTGAAACTCGGCCTGAAGGCAGATCGCCACGAGGTGGCGGAGGCCCTTGGCGCCGACATGCTGAACATCGAGGTGCTTTTGGTTGAGAAGTTTCTGGGCTTCTATAACGAGAGCCTGCCGGACATCAAGAACTATCTGTACATCTCCTGGGTGCTATGGGCATATCTGGTCGAAAAGCAAAAGGCCGTCATTGACGCCTTCCCCGACGAAAATCTCCCCTTCTACGGAAACCTGCCCGCCGATTGCCACGCTATTACGCTCAACTACACATCCTTCCTGGAACGTCGGCTTGGGCGCAATCGGGTGATTTACTTCCACGGTGGGCTTGCAGAGTACGTGAGCATGGCCACGCGCGAGTTGATGCCCATCAACGAAGACATGGCAACCCTCGACCCCACTGAATTTCTCAAGGGTCAGACTGAAAACATACAGTTCGGCGATGACGACGCATCAAAGTACCGCCACGTAATTCCCGCTCTGGTCCCCCCTTTGCGACTGAAACCGATTTTGTCGCATCGCTACATCGAGACGTGGCACCAAGCCTCGGAGTGGGTAAAGAACGCCAAGAACATCGTTGTTGTCGGCTATTCGTTCAACGGGGCCGACGAGCATTTCAATGACATCCTCCGCCAGCAGACGCAAGGCAAGACAGTCACGATCGTCGGGCCGGGCGTACATGACGATTCGTTCTTGAAGCGTATGGAAAAGGTCTTCCACATCCCGCAGGCGAACTGGGTATCTACGACGGTTCAGAAACATCCGTGCAAAAAGGCGAATCATGTTCAGCTCCTGAAGACCTATGCCGATCAGATCAACATCGGCGAGCTTTTCGGGTAGGTGCCGCAGTGGAAGAAGCCGCCGAACTCTCCAACTACCTGCCGCTCTCCTTCAAGACCCCGAAGGAGCAGGAATACATCGAGTTCCTGTGGGACGCTTTCGAGACGAACCACAGGCACGGCAAGTACCAGTTCGCCTTCCTCGCTTACCACATGCTCACGATGAGCTTCGTCTATTTCAACATCTGGCAGATCAAGCAGACGTCTCCCGCTGACTTCGCGAAGGGTCTCATCGGCTTTGCCCGAGACGAGAAGGCATTGCTCGAAGCCACTTCGCCCTTCGTGTTCAGCACCGTGAACGAACGCAGTATCCTGCGCTTCCTCAAGCTCATCGCCTGCGACAACGGCAAGATCGGCACCTACGTCAAGCTGGTGGACGACCGCAACGAATCCGCCCACCCCAACGGCAACATCTTCTACAGTACCGAGGCGGCGCTCGACATCAAGATCACCCAAATCCTGCGCGTGGTCGCGGAGATTCAAACCCACTCGCGGCCGGTCATCGAGCACTGCTATCACGAGTTCCTGCTCCAGAACCACGACACCGACGAGCGCGAGTACGCCGATGCCGTTGACCAGATCCGCGAAGTGCTGATTCACGGCAACTATCTCTCGCAGAAAGACATCGAAATTTGCCTGGGCTTCGATGTCGAGTCGCTGGCCGACCGCCCGGGCATCGCAGGCATGCGGGAGCTGCATGCGGCCCTCGTTGAGAAGTACAAGGTTTAGGATGCGAACAGCGCGGCATAGCAACCGGTTACAGCCGACGGTCCGCTGCTCGACCCGCTGGGGGCAGTTGGCTTTTTTATACCTGCCCCGGCAGCAAGACTCCAGCCTCTCGCCAGGCTAGGCGAATCATGTCCTGCGGTTATTCGTCAAGATCCAAGAGCGGGCGATGGCTTGACGGATGCCCCTGCCGGGTCAGGCAGCCAGTCCCGCCAGCCACTCGGCGGCATCGGTAATGCGGATGCCGGACCGGTATTCCTCTTGGCGCAGATCACGGACCAGTTGGATGGCCTCGACCCCGGGGAAGCGGCTGGCGAAATTGGCCAGGGCCCGGTGCGGGGAGTTGTCGGAGAGCTTACATTCGATGAGATGGGTGAGGCGGTTGTCGTCGCCGAGGGCAAAATCCACTTCGGCGCCGTCCTTGGTGCGCAGATAATGCAACCCCGCGGGGCGGCCGTGGGCATCCTGGAGGAAGTGGACCTGTTTCAAGAGCATGGTGGCGATGGCATTTTCCAGTCGAATCCCCTCGTCGCCCCGCACCAGTCCCGTATCGAAGAAATAAACCTTGGGCGTTTGCAGAATAGCCCGCGCCAGGTTGCGGTGCCAGGGCGGCACGGCGAAGACGATGTAGAGGGCCTGGAGGATGTCGAGATAGCGCTTGAGGGTAGTGGGCGACACGGCCAGATCGCGGGCAATGGAGGCCAGGGACAGCGGCGAACCGACCCTTTCGCGCAGCAATTCGACGAAGAGCCGCATGGTATTGATCTCCTGGAGGCGGGAAAACTCCAGAACGTCCTCGCGGATCAGATCGGTGAAATACTGGCGCCGCCAACGGTCGGCATCCTCGGTCTTGTCGGCCAGGCAGGGTTCGGGAAAGCCGCCGCGTTCCAGGATGCGCGCGAGGGCCGCCGCCGGTGAACCGCCCTGCTGGTCCCGCCATTCCCGCACCGAGAGCGGGTGCAGGCGAAAAGCCAGGTAACGGCCAGCCAGCGAATCCCCGCTCTGGCGCCAGGTTTCCATGCGCGCGCTACCCGTGACCAGCAGGGCCTGTCCCTCTGGCTTACCATCCACGACCCCCTTGAGCCAGTTTTTCCAGTCCGGCATCTTGTGGATCTCGTCCAGCGCCAGGAGGCCCGCATTGGGGTTCCAGCTCTGCCGATTCAGGATGTTACGATCGCCCAGGACATCCCAGTTGAGGTATTGGGCGGGAGGAAAGCCGGTCATGATCTGGCGGCAAAGGGTGGTCTTGCCCACCTGGCGCGGTCCGGTGAGCAGGACCATCTTACGGCGGAGGTCGGTCGCAATCTGATCCAGGAGGTAACGGTTCATGCCGACTATTCTAGCGGCTACTGGAAGAAAGTCGCGACTATCTTCCAGTAGCCGCTATAAAAGTCGAAAAAAGACCTTCGCCCGTCCCGGAAGCGCCGGCCTGCCGTTGAGCATCCGGGGCCGAGCCGTCCGTTGACCCGCGCCCTGGCGAGTTGGCTGGGGGCCGATGGCTGCCACTACTTCAGCAGGACAAATCCCAGGTTCACCAGCAGGGCATTGGCGGTATCGGCGAACAGGGCGGCGGCCAGGGTGACCGCTAGGAGGGCCTTGGGCGCGGGGCCGAAGTTCTGGGTCAGACGGTTCATCACCCCCAGCCCCACCGGCATGGCGCCCATGGCGAAGCCGATGAAGCCGCCACAGCCCACGGCCCCCTGATAGCCCCGGCCCAGGAGCGGATAGACCAGTAGCAGGCCCACCAGGCTGACGATAGCTACCTGGACGACCAGGGTGACGAGCAGCGGCAGGATGAAGGCCTCCAGTTCCCAGAGTTTGAGGCCCATCATGCTGATGGCCAAAAAGAGACGCAGGGCCACGGTCCCGGTCAACTCCGCCACCACCATATCCACCGGATGGCGCAGCAGGTCGGCGCCATTGGTGAGCAGCACGGCCACGGCCATGACGGCGAGAAAGCCCGGTACCACGACGCCCTCCTGCTCGGCCCACTGGCGCAGCACCTCCCCCAGGGCCAGACAGAGGGCGATCACCAGGGTGATGGCCAGCCAGCGGTCCGAGTTGAGCAGTTCCGCCGTGGATAGGTGCGGGGCCGGCTGTTCCTGGATAAGCTCGCCCCGGACGGACGCGCCTCCGCCCAGGCTGGACTGGCGGCCGATCAACCAGGAGGCCAGGGGCCCCGCCACCAGGCCACCGGCGATGAGGCCCAAGGTGGCGCAGGCCATGCCGACCTCCAGTGCCCCCTCCAGCCCTTGGGCGGGGGTGGCCTGGGCCCAGGCGGCGGCGGTGCCATGGCCACCGAGAAAGGGGATACTGCCGAAGAAGAGACCCAGGCTTTTATCCAGGCCGAAACCACTGGCAATGGCCACCCCGGCCAGATTCTGCAGGCTGATGACGACTAGGATGGCGAGACAGATGACGGCCACGCCAAGACCGCCCCGAAAGAGGGCCGAGAACTTGGCCGTCAGCCCCACCCCGACGAAAAACACCAGTAGCAGGGTCTGGCGGATACCATCGGCGAAATGGAACTCGATGCCAAAGGCCACCCGGGCGGTGGTGACCAGGCTGGCGATGAGCAGGCCACCCGTAATGGCGGGAGGAATATTCCACTCCCGTAGTCGAGGGAGGAGGCGATGGGTCAGAATACCAAGCTGGATGGCCAGAACCGCCAGGATCAGGGTCCAGATTTCGCTAATGGGTGCGGGCATGGGGTTCCTTGGGCATGGCGGGGTAGGCGGGCAGTCCGTGAGCAACATCGCTAGGCTAGCGAGATGCCTGTAAATATAGTAACCGGCAATAAAGAGAGGTGGAAGAATGCAATTTTTTCAATCGGTAGCCGGCCGCGGGAAGGCCCCGTCAACGGCAAAATGCGCGGGGCGCCTCCCAGGCCAGATCCTGGCGATCGCCCTGGTGGCCGTGCCCTGCCTTGCCCAGACCGATGACGCTCCTCACACCGTCCCGCTCCAGATCCCCAGCCCGGACAGCCTCCCCTCGGGCGAGATGGGCAAAAGCATCGTCCGTGGCCGCGCCTATCTGGCGAAGACCGGGGAACAACTGCCGGCATTCGTGGGCAATGGCCTCACCTGCAAGAACTGTCACCTGGGCAACGACACGGAAGTGGGCGTTGTCGCCAATGCCGCGCCCTTTGTCGGGGTGGTCACCGGCTTTCCCCAGTACCGGTCACGCGACGGCGCGGTAAACCTCCTGGAGCAGCGGATCAATTCCTGCTTCGAACGGAGCATGAACGGCAAGCCCCTGCCCCTCGACCACCCCGCCATGGTGGACATGGTGGCCTACATGACCTGGCTGTCCCAAGGGGTGCCGGTGGGATCGGTGGTTGCTGGACATGGCATGCCGCAACTGGCGCTGGCGCGGGCCCCCGACATGGCCCAGGGAAAGGCCATCTATCAGGCCAAGTGCCTCGCCTGTCACGGGGTCACGGGGGCGGGCTTGCGGGGTACCGATGGTGGCTATGTCTTCCCGCCCCTGTGGGGACCCCAATCCTTTAATATCGCCGCCGGCATGGCGCGCCACTACACCGCCGCCGGCTTCATCAAGCACAAGATGCCCCTCGGCCAAGGCAACAGCCTCAGCGATGACGAGGCCTGGGACGTGGCGGCCTACGTCATCACCCAGGAACGCCCGGACTTCACCGGCAAGACCAAGGACTGGCCGGGTGGCGATAAGCCCAAGGACGCCCGTTACTAGGCGGCCACCGCAGGGCAAGCCATTGTTTTAATAATTTCTATTTGAGTATCCCATGAGCATCAAGACCTCCCAAATTCTCAAAATCCTGCGCGAGCGCTTCCATGCCTTCCCGGGCATCTCCGAAAGGTGCCTGGTGGATTCGCTGCAGGTCTTCCGCCTCTTCGATCTCCGCGAGGGCGAAACCCTGCGCCTCACGGGCAGCGAACTCCCCGACCGCCTCTATGTCGCCCTCGGCCGGGTGGCGATCACCAACGCCGCCGGACAGAGCCACGAGATCGCCGCCAACGACCGCGGCTATGTCTTGCTGCCACCCCTGCCCGCGGCGGTGACGGTCGTGGCCCTGGAGGACGCCCACCTCTGCCACATTGATACCGCCCTCGCCGACTATCTGGTCACCCTGGAGGAGGTGGCCGGCAGCCTCGCCGAGTCTGGCCTGGCCCATGACGACTACCTGCGGCTGGTCCGGGATACGGCCCCCTTCCAGCGCATCCCCCTGGAAAACGCCGAGCGGGCCTTCGCCAGCCTCCGCGAGCGGATGGTGGTGGCGGGGGAAGAGATCGTCAGGATAGGTAAGGAGGCGGACGCCTTCTACGTCATCGCCGCCGGCCGCGCCGAGTTGTGGCGGATTGACGACGAAGAGGGGATCCCGATGAAGGCCGCCGAGCTGGAGCGCGGGGCCGCCTTCGGCGAGGAGGGCCTCCTCACCGGCCAGACCAGCCCGGTGACGGTGCGGATGCTGGAGGATGGCGTCCTGCTGCAGCTCAACCGCGACGAGTTCGCCCGGCTGCTCGCCAAGCCCCTGGTGCGCGAGGTCGAGACGCCGGTGGCCAAAGCCATGATCGAGAACCACTACGTCGCCCTCGACGTGCGCCTGAATGAGGAATTCGACGAGGGCCACATCCCCGGAGCCCAGCTGATTCCCCTGTCGCAATTGCGTCAGCGGACCGCCGAACTCGACAGCACCACCCGCTATGTCGCTTACTGCCGCAGCGGCCGGCGCAGCTCGGTGGCCGCTTTTTTGCTCAGCCAACTGGGCTTCGACGTGGTGAGCATGGCCGGTGGGGTCCTGGCCTGGAGCGACCCGCTGACGGAACCGGTGCCGGAGGACTGAGGACTGAGCCTAACCCACGAAGACCGGGCCGACCCGCCCGGCTCAGTCGTTCATGGCGTCAATCATCTGGGCCTTGGCCTCGCGGTAATCCTGATTGGCCTCCTGCATCATCTCCTCCGCGGCCTCCAGGGCCTTGAGGGCCTGATCGATATCGGACCCCGCGACCATCAGGGGAATTTTCTTCACATCCTCTTCGGAGCCTTCCACTAGGCTCATGGTGCCCAGTTCCCCCCGCAGCAGGGTGAGCCGATGGGAGCAGAGGGTGCTCTTGTCCTCATGTTGGCAGGAGCAGGTGGCGGACATATTGGTACCCCTGCGCTGGAAGACCAGTTCGCAAGGTTCTTGGTCGCCTTTTTGCACCACAAGACGGATCTCCCGGAGGGGATATTGCAAGGTCTCGTAGGCCTCCACCGCCTTCTTCACCGACACGTAGAACTCCTGGGTCCCAATGGCGGCGGAGAGGCCGACCTTCTTCAGTTGTTCCATGAAGGGCCGGGTGGCATCGGCGATCTTGACGTCGATACCCGCCTCCTCGAACTTGCGGTGCAGGTCGGCAAAGCGTTGCGCGGCGGTGATGTCCATGTCGGTGATCGCCTGGGCATCGATGATGACCCATTTCACCGGTGGATCAGCCTCGGCCACCAGGTTCTCCAGGCGATCCATGACGTAGCGCGCATTGGCGAAAATCAGGGGGCCATAGAGGCGATAGATCAGCAGGCCAGGCACGGTGTCGCCCGCCGACTGGGCCAAGCCCCCAGCGGCGGAGAGACCTTCCGGCAGGACGGCGGTTGATTTAGGCCCCTTCCCCCCCGGGCGGATAGCGCCGAAATCCTGGAATTTACCCCCAGGCCGCCCTCGGCGCAGGATGGCATCCTTGGGGCGGGCGAATTCGACGATCACCCCGCCGAGAGAGATCACCAGCCCGATCAGGATCCCCGGGACCACGCCCGCCACCAGGATGGCGCCCGTGACGGTCATGGAGATGAAAAATTCCACGCGATCCATCCGGAACAGATCCCGCAGCGCGGCAATCTCCAGCATGCCGATACCGGTCACGATCAGGATGGCCCCCAGAGACACCTTGGGCAGCATCCCGATGAGTTCAGTCAGGAAGAAGAGCGACAACAGCAAACCGCCCGCCGCCACCAGTTGGGCCACCTGGGACTTACCCCCGGCGGCATCCACGATGGAGGTACGCGACTGGCTGGCGGAGACCGGGAAGCCCTGCAGAAGGCCGGCGCCAATGTTAGCGACGCCGAGTGCCGTCAATTCGGCATTGGGTCTGATTTCGTAACGGTTTTTGTTGGCGAAGGACTGGGCCAGGAGGATGCCATCCGAGAAGGCGAGAAAGGCGATGGCCACCGCCGCCGGCGCCAGGGCACTGACGTCCGACCAGTGGAATTGCGGCATCACCAGTTCCGGGATACCGGAGGGGACGACCCCCACCAGCTTGATGCCCATGGCCTCGATGCCCATGAACTGGGTCGCCAGGATGCCAATCAGCGAGACCGCCAGGGCACTGGGAATACGCGGCATCTGTTTGTTCAACAGGATCAGGATCAGGATCATCGCCGTGCCAAAGATGAAGGTCGGGGTATGGGCCTGGGGCAACTGGGAGATCACCTGCCAGAGCAGCGGGAAGAAATTCTCCCCCTCGGTATTGATGGCAAACAGCTTGCCCAACTGGGTGGAGGCGAGGATCAGGGAGGCCCCGTTGAGGTAACCGATCAGGACCGGACGGGACAGGAAATCAGCGATTACCCCGACCTTAAGCCGGGCGGCGAGGATCAGGACAACCCCCGAAAGCAGCGCCAGAGTGGCGGCCAAGGCGGGTATGCGGGAGGGGTCGCCTGCCGCCAGGGGGAGGATGGCCGTACCCGCCAGCAACCCGATCGCGGCATCCGGGCCAGCGATGACATGGCGCGAGGAGGCGAAGATGGCGTACCCCAGGGAGGCCGCCAGGGCGGCGTAGATGCCCGTGATGGGGGGCATGTGGACCAGTTCGGCATAGGCGATGACCGAAGGGATCATCACCACGCAGGCCGTGATCCCGGCCAGGACATCGCCCCCCAACCAACTCAACCGGTAGTTGGCCAAGACGTTCAGGAGGGGAATCCCCAGGGAGAACTTACGCCCGGCAAGGGTCTGTGCCATCTATGGGACCTCGTGGATACCTGATTGTGGATGCGCATTCCCGGCACCCAGCCAGCGGCTAGGGCGGGCCTGGCGCCTCGCTAGGATGCGAGGGGCGCGGCGGCACCCCGGTCCTGGACATGACCCGCGGGTACCTTGAAGGGTAACAATAAGGTAACACGAGGCTAATGGAAAGTTTGGGTCCCGGCCTAGGGCGGACTCCATGCGGTTTCGGGCACCCGATAAGTGCGGTCAGTGTCGAGCGAGGTTTCCCCCGCCTGGTCGAGTTCGGCGCGCAGTTCGGCGATCTCCTCGTGGAGTGCCTGAAATTCCTGGTTCTTGCGCGCCAGGTAGGCGGGGGTCAGGGCCCGGCGCCGTTTGATGCCCGCGGGGGTCGGCAGGTAGGCGAACTTATCGAGCTTTTTCTCGCCGCGCTGGATGATGCCGCAATTGACCCAGTCATTGGCGACGAAGGTCTTGAGCAGATTATTGACCGTCCCGACGCTGATCCCGAGGGCGGCGGCGAACTCGCGTTGAGTGCGGTGGGGGTTGTGCTCAAGTTGGCGCAGGAAGCGGTAGTGGGTATCTTCTGCTTGGTGGGGGCGGATGGGCGAGGGCATGGCGGCTGGGTTTCCTGGCTGGCTACCCCCCGGCCCTGTCCGTTTCGGCGGGGCTCGGGGCTGGTGACCGGATGGGCGGAGGCCCGTCCGGAGACGTGGGCGGATTATCGACGCCTGGCCAAACCTTGAATAGACATCAATTACGACAAGATACGTCCAAATACGACATTTTAGTCTTTAAGATCTTGTATAAGCTATAAATCTCTTGCCAAAAAATATTTTACGCAGGGGGTGATTCCGCCCTCCCGACCGCGGGAGCGGGCAAGGGTCCTAGACAAGATTCAGGGACAACCCCATCCCAGGCCAGCAAAAGTCATGGCGGCGAGGCCAGGGCAGGGTCTGGAATACCCTTTGCTGGTACTAGTTCTTTGGAGTAGGCTTCCAGGCCTTTCACGATTCGACGCTAAGAGGTTTTTCAGTGGAAAAGGATCTGCGCGAGGCCGCCCTCGAATATCATCGCTGGCCTACCCCCGGTAAGATTTCCGTCCGCCCGACCAAGGTCCTGACCAACCAGCGCGACCTGGCACTGGCCTACTCCCCGGGGGTCGCCGCCGCCTGCGATGCCATCGTCGCCAATCCGGCGACGGCCGCCGATTACACCTCCCGCGCCAACCTGGTCGGCGTCGTCACCAATGGCACCGCCGTCCTCGGCTTGGGTGATATAGGCCCCCTCGCCGCCAAACCGGTCATGGAAGGCAAGGGCTGTTTGTTCAAGAAATTCGCTGGCATCGACGTCTTCGACATCGAGCTGGCGGAGCGGGACCCGGACAAGCTGATCGACATGATCGCCGCCCTGGAACCGACCCTGGGCGGCGTCAATCTCGAAGATATCAAGGCCCCGGAGTGCTTCTACATCGAGCGGAAGCTGAAGGAGCGGATGAAGATCCCGGTCTTCCACGACGATCAGCACGGCACCGCCATCATCTCCGCCGCCGCCCTGCTCAATGGGCTCAAGGTCGTCGGCAAACCCATCGCAGAGGTCAGGGTCGTCTGCTCCGGGGCTGGCGCCGCCGCCATCTCCTGCCTCAATCTCTGGTGCTATCTCGGCGTCCAGCGCCAGAACATCCTCGTCTGTGACTCCAAGGGTGTCATCTACCCGGGCCGGCCAGGCGGCATGGACGAGACCAAGGCCCAGTATGCCCAGGACACGGCGGCGCGCACCCTGAGCGACGCGATCAAGGGCACCGATATTTTCCTGGGCCTCTCGACCGCGGGGGTCCTGACCCCGGAGATGGTCAAGACCATGGGCCCCCAGCCCATGATCTTTGCCCTGGCCAACCCGACGCCCGAGATCATGCCGGACCTGGCCAAGGCCGCGCGCCCGGACGCCATCATCGCCACCGGCCGGTCGGACTACCCCAACCAGGTCAACAACGTCCTCTGCTTCCCCTTCATCTTCCGGGGCGCCCTCGACGTCGGCGCCACCTGCATCACCGAGGAGATGAAGATCGCCAGCGTGCGCGCCATCGCCGAACTGGCCGAGGCCGAGGTCACCGACGAGGTAGCCATGGCCTATCCCGGCCGGGAACTCAGCTTCGGGCCGGAATACCTGATTCCAACGCCTTTCGACCCGCGCCTGATCCTCAGGATAGCGCCGGCCGTGGCCCAGGCCGCTATGGATTCCGGCGTCGCCACCCGGCCAATCACCGACTGGCAGGGCTATCGCGCCAAGCTGACCGAGTTTATCTACCACACCGGCGTGGGTATGCGCGCCATCTTCCAGGCCGCCCGCCGGACCAAGGGCAAGCGCATCATCTTCGCCGAGGGCGAGGACGAGCGGGTGCTGCGCGCCGCCCAGATCCTCATCGAGGAGCGGATCGCGCGCCCCATCCTGATTGGCTGGCCCAGCGTCATTGAATATCGGCTGGGAAAGGCGCAACTCCGCATCCGGCCGGGAATAGATTTTGATCTCGTCAACCCGGAATCCGACGAGCGCTATCGCGAATGCTGGGAGACCTACCTCAAGCTGATGGTGCGTCGTGGCGTGACGCCGGCCATCGCCAAATCCGCGCTGCGCCGAGACAATACGGTCATCGGCGCCCTTCTGCTCCGGCTCGGCTATGCCGATGGCCTCCTATGCGGCACCAGTGGCCTCTATGCCGAGCATCTCCAAGTGGTCCGCGACGTCATTGGCAAGCGCTCCGACGTCAATACCCTGGGGGCTATGAACTACCTCATGCTCCCCGGCCGCTCCCTCTTTATCTGCGATACCCACGTCAACCAGGACCCCAGCGCCGAGGAAATCGCCGAGATCACCCTGATGGCCGCCGAGCAGGTGCGCCGCTTCGGGGTCCAACCCAAGGTAGCGCTCCTGTCACACTCCAACTTCGGCTCCAGTCCCTCCGAATCCGCCCGCAAGATGAGCCACGCCGCCTCCCTCATCTCCGCCATGTCGGCCAGGGAGTTGGAAGTCGATGGCGAGATGCACGGCGACGCCGCCCTCTCCGAGGAGTTCCGCCGCGCCGCCAATCCCAACTCCATGCTCAAGGGCGAGGCCAACCTGCTCGTCATGCCCAACATCGATGCCGCCAACATCTCCTACAACCTGCTGAAGATGACCGGTGGCGAAGGCGTCACCATCGGCCCCATCCTCCTCGGCGTCGCGCGCCCGGTGCACATCCTCACCACCACCTCCACCGTCCGCCGCCTGGTCAACATGGCCGCCCTGGCGGTGGTCGAATCCCTGGAACGGTAAGGAGAAGCAGTCCCTTGGCACTCGCAATTTTTGATCTCGACAACACCCTGCTGGCGGGGGACTCGGACTATCTCTGGGGTCTTTTTCTCGCCGAGGAGGGCATCGTTAATCGGGAGGAATACGAGCGGGAGAACGAACGTTTCTACCGCGAATACAAGGAGGGCCGACTCGATATCCAGGAATTCATGCGCTTCGCCCTGCGGGTCTTGAAGGACCATGAGCCCGAGGACCTGCTCCGCTGGCGGGAGCGATTTGTCCGGGAGAAGATCGAGCCCATCGTCCCGGGCGCCGCGGTGGCCCTGGTTGAGCGCCATCGCGCGGCGGGGGACACCCTGCTCATCATCACCGCCACCAATGCCTTCGTCACCGCGCCCATCGCCGCGCACTTTGGCATACCGCACCTGATCGCGAGCATTCCCGAGGAGCGGGAGGGACGCTTTACGGGCAAGCTGGCGGGCACCCCTTCTTTCCAGGCCGGCAAAGTCGAGCGCCTCCGCCAGTGGCTGGCCGAAGAGGGGGGCGACCTTGCGGGCAGTCATTTCTATAGTGATTCCCACAATGACATCCCCCTGCTGGAGCAGGTGGAATGGCCGGTGGCGGTGGACCCGGACGAGACCTTGGCGCAACATGCCCGGGCGAAGGGCTGGCCCATCATATCCCTGCGGGGCGACGGCGGGGCCTGAAGGTCGGCGGCCCCCCGGAGGGGAGCCCCGGGTCAAGGGACTCCCGGCAAATTCCGGACCGGCAGGTCACCCTAAACGAGTAACGGGCAGCGGAAGGGACCATGCAATCTCTCCTGGTTCTCTGGCGCGGGTCGCGCTTCCTCCTCCATATTCTGACGGCTATGCTCCTGGTGGCCAGCACCGTGGCGCTGCCCCGGGCCCTGGGCCTACGCCCCGCCTGGAGACCGACCCTGACCCGCTGGTGGTACCGGCGCCTGTGCCGGATTCTGGGCCTGCGGTTGGCGGTGGCGGGAGGCCTGGCCCCCGGGATTCTGCTGGTAGCCAATCACATTTCCTGGCTCGACATCCCCGTGCTGGGGGCCCAGGGTGACATCGCCTTCCTGTCCAAGGCCGAGATTCGCGCCTGGCCCCTGATTGGCTGGATGGCCGAGGTGCTGGGCACCCTCTTCATCCACCGTGGCGCCAATCAGGCCCGGGGCATAGCGGACCAGATTGCCAGCCGGGCCCGGGCCGGCCAGGTGGTCGTGATCTTTCCCGAGGCCACGACCGCCGATGGCACCCAACTGCGGCCCTTTCATCTCCGTCTCTTCGCCGCCGCCCAAGAGAGCGGGGCCTGGCTGCAACCCGTCGCCCTGCGCTATGGCGAGCTGGACCGGCTGGACCGGATCGCGCCCTTCATCGGCGATGACCAACCCCTGCCCCACCTGCTGCGGGTCTTGCGTCATCCGGGCATACGGGTCCAGGTCCAGTTCCTGTCGCCCCTGGCGAGCGCGGGTCTGGACCGCAAGGGCATGGCGGAGGCCTGCCGGCGGGCCATTGGGGAGGCCTTGGGGTTGCCGGGGGACAGCTAGCGGGAGGGCAAACAACCCAGCCCCTGACGCCACCCTATACCGCTAAAAACGAAAAACCGCGCCGAAGCGCGGTTTTTTTGGGCCTGTCCTAGGCCAGTCCCCCATCCTGGGGGCGGATCATTGGGTCTGATCCTTACTTGGCTTCGGCGGCGGGAGCGGCCGGAGGAGCGGGCGGGGCATAGGGGGCACCATAAGGAGCACCGTAGGGCGCGCCATAGGGAGCGCCGTACGGGGCATAGCCGTAGGGGCCACCCCAGTAGGGAGCATAGCCATAGTAGTCCTGATAGCGGTTATAGCCACGGCCCCAACCACGTCCGCCACCGGACATGTTCATGTTGAAGTCGCCGTAGCCATCACCGAACATGTCGTTCCACCAGTTGTTGGAGTTGTTGCCCCAACCATTGTTACCCCAACCCGGGCCGCCCCAGAAGGCGGAAGCGGAAGCGGAGGCACCCAAAAGGGCGGCGATGGCGACGGCGGTAGCAAGCTTTTTCATTCGGATTCTCCTATTTCTCAATGGTCTGTTCAGCAAGGGAGGCACTCTGCGTGCCTACGGTGTCTATAATATTAGCATTTGATTATTTTCAAAATCGGATTTTTTTATCACCTCCCGGGTTGTCATAGACAGAATCGAAAACAGGGCCGGACGGGGTCCGGTACAGCCCTCACAGGCCCCGCAGTCTCTTGGCGACTTGCGCCAGATCCCGCCACGCCAGGGCCTTCTGCTCGGGCGCGCGCAAGAGATAAGAGGGATGAAAGGTCACCATCAGAGGTACGGCGTCGGGCCCGAAGCTGAACCAGCGTCCACGCAGCCGACCCACGGCCTCACCGGTGGCGAGCAGGTGCTGGGCGGAAATGCGCCCCAGGGAAAGGATGATGCGCGGCCGCACCCGCTCGATTTGCGCCATCAGGAAGGCACGGCAAGCCGCCGCCTCCTCGGGCTTGGGATCGCGATTGCCGGGGGGCCGGCACTTGAGGATGTTGGCGATATAGACCTGGCCACGATCCAGGCCAATGGCGGCCAGCATCCGGTTCAGGAGTTGACCGGCGCGACCGACGAAGGGCTCGCCCTGGCGGTCCTCGTCGGCGCCAGGGGCCTCGCCAATCAGCATGAGGTCGGCATCGGGCCGACCGACGCCAAAGACGGTCTGGGTGCGGGTCTCCCACAGGCCGCAGGCCTGGCAGGCCGCGACCCTGGCCTGTAAGGCGTCCCAATCCAGGCCCGCAATATCATCGCCAGCGGCGGACGTGGGCTTGAGAGCCAGGGACCGGGCCAGCGGCACGGCCTGCCAGGGGAGAGGGGTCGGCGCGGGATCGAGGCGAGCCATCGCCTCTTCGCCCCCCGCGCCCGCCGCCTCCAGAGGCATTTCGGCCCAATCGCCGCCAACCGCGACCCGCGGTCGCCAGGATTGGATACCCATGGCATCCAGGTAGAGGTGGCGCCGGCTGGGGTCCATGGCGCTCTAGCCTCCTCAGACGTCGGCGGCCTGGGGGTGGGCCCGCTGCAGGGGCTTGAGCACCTTATTGCAGGCATTGATGTAGGCCTTGGCGGAGGCAATGATGATATCCGTGTCCGCCCCTTGGCCATTGACAACGCGACCACCCTTCTCCAGCCGTACCGTGACCTCGCCCTGAGCGTCGGTACCGCTAGTGATGTTGTTGACCGAGTAGAGCCGCAGCACGGTCCCGGAGTTGACGATGGACTCGATGGCCTTGAAGGTGGCATCCACGGGGCCACCGCCGATAGCCGCGCCCGGTTCCTCCTGGCCATCCACCAGCAGCACCACGTCGGCCCTGGGGGTCTCGCCGGTCTCGGAGCAGACCTTCATCGACACCAGCTTAACGCGCTCGTTGGTGGCGTCGAGATTGGCGTCGGTCACCAGGGTCTGGAGGTCCTCGTCGAAGATCTCGTGCTTCTTGTCGGCCAACTCCTTGAAGCGAGCGAAGGCGGCGTTGAGCTCTTCCTCGGAGTCGAAGCTGATGCCCAACTCGACGAGACGGCTTTTGAAGGCATTGCGGCCCGAGTGCTTGCCCATGACCATGCGGTTTTCGGACCAGCCCACATCCTCGGCGCGCATGATCTCGTAGGTCTCGCGGTGCTTGAGCACGCCATCCTGATGGATACCGGACTCATGCGCGAAGGCATTGGCGCCCACCACGGCCTTGTTGGGCTGCACCGGGAAGCCGGTAATGCCGGACACCAGCCGCGAGCAGTGGAGGATCTGGGTCGTGTCGAGGCGGGTGTCGCAGGCAAAGTGATCCTGGCGGGTGCGCACCGCCATGACGACCTCTTCGAGGGCGGCATTGCCAGCCCGCTCGCCGAGGCCGTTGATGGTGCATTCCACCTGTCGGGCGCCATTACGCACCGCCGCCAGGGAATTGGCGACGGCCAGGCCCAGGTCGTTGTGACAATGGACGGAAAAGACCGCTTTGTCGGCATTGGGTACCCGCTCCAGCAGGTTGCGTATGAGGTCCCCGAACTGATAGGGCACGCTATAACCCACGGTGTCCGGGATATTGACCGTCCGCGCGCCGGCATCGATTACCGCCTCCAGGACCCGGCAGAGGAAATCCAGCTCGGAGCGACCCGCATCCTCCGGCGAAAATTCCACATCGTCCGTGAAACGGCGCGCCCGCTTGACGGCATGGACCGCCTGCTCGACCACCTGATCCGGGGTCATGCGCAGCTTGCGCTCCATGTGGATGGGCGAGGTGGCGATGAAGGTATGGATACGGGCCGACCTGGCGCCTGCGAGGGCCTCCCCCGCCGTGTCGATATCCCGATCCATGGCGCGGGCCAGGCCACAGACGGTGCTGTCCTTGATAACCGCGGCGACCGCCTTGACGGCCTCGAAGTCCCCAGGACTGGCGATGGGGAAACCCGCCTCGATGACATCGACCCGGAGCTTTTCCAGGGCCTTGGCAATGCGCACCTTTTCCTCCTTGGTCATGGAGGCGCCTGGACTCTGCTCGCCATCCCGGAGGGTGGTATCGAAAATGATGAGATGTTCTTTGCTCATGGAGCGCTCCCGCCGCGCCTGGACCCTCTGGGCCGGCGCTATCGATAAAATTTAGGTCTGCATGGTCGCGTATTCTGGGGCCCCCGCCGGGGCCAGTTGGTCTCGTCTGCCCCTCAGGGCAGCAGCGGACGCGCCAGCAGGAGGGGCCGAAGCTGGAGCCTGGCCAAGAGCAGAGTCGCGGTAAGGCGCGAAAGGTAACTGGAAGTCATACTCGACGGAATCGGTGGTCTTCTCTGAAACTGGAATATAGGGCAAGCGACGACGGATGCCAAGAGGCCCAGCGGCCATGACAGCCCGCGGCTTGCATGGAAAGCGGGCCGCTATCATATAGAATGGGTTGAACAGACCCGATTCATTGGCCAGGGCCCGGCGCTCGCCGGGGGGTCATCCACACCTTTCGGACGGCATGCGCAATGGAGTACAAAGACTATTACAAGACCCTGGGGGTGCCTCGCGACGCCACCCAGGCGGCTATCAAGCAGGCCTACCGCAAGCTGGCGCGCAAGTTTCACCCGGACGTCAGCAAGGAGCCGAACGCGGAAGCCCGGTTCAAGGAGATCAACGAGGCCAACGAGGTCCTGAAGGACCCGGAAAAGCGGGCGGCCTACAATGACCTGGGCAATCAATGGCGCGCGGGCCAGGAATTCCGGCCGCCACCCGGCCGGGGTGGCTTCCACCGGGAGTTTCATTTCAACACCGGCGGCCCCGGCGACGCGGGCGGCTTCAGTGACTTCTTCTCCAGCCTCTTTGGGGGCGGCTTTGGCGGCGCCGGCGGGGATAACTTCGGCGATCCCCGGCGCGGTGCCGGCGCGCGGCGCGAAGAGATGTTCCGGCAACGAGGCCATGACCAGACCGCCCATGTCGAGATCAGCCTGGAGGAGGCTTTCGCCGGCGGTACCCGCGAACTGCGCCTGGAGACCCCGGTCCAGGACGGCCAGGGCCATGTCAGCTCTCAGTCGCGCACCCTCAAAGTCCGCATCCCGGCCGGCGTCAGCCAGGGGCGCCAGATTCGTCTGGCCGGCCAGGGCCAACCCGGCTTTGGCGGCGGCCCGGCGGGCGATCTTTACCTGGAGGTCAAGCTCAAGCCCCATCGCCTCTATCAGACCGATGGCCGCGATATCCTCCTGCACCTGCCCGTTGCCCCCTGGGAAGCCGCCCTGGGGGCCAGCGTCCAGGTGCCGACCCTGGGCGGTGCCGTCACCCTCAAGATCCCGGCGGGCAGCCAGACCGGCAAGCGCATGCGCCTCAAGGGGCGTGGTCTGCCGGGTGATCCCCCGGGGGACCAGTTGGTGATCCTCGAAATGGTGACACCGCCCGCGGACACAGCGGAGGCCAAGGCTCTCTACGAGCGGATGGCCGACTCCCTGGCCTTTGACCCCCGCGCCCGACTCGGAGGCTGACGTCATGAACGAGTCCCCCGATTTCGTCCAGGGGGTGATCCTCGACGAAAACCTGGCCCTGGCACTGGCGGATCTCACCGACCTGTGCGGCATCAGCGACGAACTCCTGGCCCGGCTCGTCGGCGAGGGTCTGCTGGTCCCCCAGGGCCATTCCCCCGCCGACTGGCGCTTTGACGGCCTCCAGGTACACCGCATCCGCCGCGCCCTGCGTCTCAGCCACGACCTGGAACTCGACTGGCCCGCCACCGCCCTCGCCCTGGACCTGCTCGACGAGATCGATCGGTTGCGGGAGCGGCTCCAGGGCCTGGAGCGACAAGTGGCGCGGTGGGACTAGCCCCCCTCCCGCCGCGGCCTGCCGCTCCCGGTATTACCCCGCCCGTCAACCGACCCTGCCAGTGCCCTTCACACGGGGCCCTTTCGGTTTACCGCAACGCCCACGACCGCCGCCCCACTGGCTCAATATTGGCTGGTGCCGACTATCCCGGCATGTTACGGTGACTTGAATTGAATGCCGATGCGTAGGCTTGCGATCCGCCTTGATGGCTGGATGCCCGACACACGCCGGTTCACCTTTCCAGACGACGCAGGGGAATAAGGATGCAGATACGGGTTGGATACGAGCTGATTTACGAGTGTCCCCGGCCGACACCCATGTTGCTGACGCTGAATATCCATTACAGCCGCGCCTCCGATGTGGTCGTCGCCGATCACATCATCACCAACCCACCCCGGCCCATCAGTGCCTACCGGGACGGTTTTGGTAACTGGTGCAGTCGCATCGTCGCGCCTCCGGGGCAGATCCGCATCTCCTCGGACGCCCTCGTCAATGACAGCGGCTTACCGGACGAGGTCCATCCCTACCTGGCGCAACACGCCGTGGAGGATTTACCGGCGGACACCCTGGTGTATCTGCTGGGCAGCCGTTACTGCGAGACGGACCGCCTCTCCGAAACAGCCTGGTCGCTCTTTGGGCAGACGCCGCCCGGATGGCTGCGGGTGCAGGCCATCTGTGATTTTGTCCACGCGCATATCGCCTTCGGCTATGAACATGCCCGGGCGACCAAGACCGCCCTCGAGGCCTTCCAGGAAGGCACCGGCGTCTGTCGCGACTTCACCCATCTGGCGATTGCCTTTTGTCGGGCCATGAACATTCCCGCCCGTTACTGCACCGGCTATCTGGGCGACATCGGGGTGCCGGTCACGGGGCCAATGGATTTCTCGGCCTGGTTCGAGGCCTACCTGGGGGGACACTGGTACACCTTTGATTCGCGTAACAATGTACCCCGCATCGGCCGGGTGCTGATCGCCCAGGGCCGGGATGCGGCGGATGTACCGATCAGTCACACCTTTGGTCCCAATGAACTGAAGAGCTTCAAGGTGTGGGCGGACGAGGTGGTCGGTCAGCCACGGGGCTGACGCCAATGCGGATGATGGCTCCCCTGCCAGACCAGCAACCCATCGCGCTGTTGGCAGCCGACGAGCCCCCCGCCTTTGAGGTCGTTAACCGCCAGGGTGGTGGTATGGCCCTGCTCGTCTGCGATCACGCCGCCAACCGGGTCCCACGCCAACTCCACTCGCTGGGCCTGGACCCCGCCCAGTTAGCGGATCATATCGCCTGGGATCCCGGCGCGGCCGAGGTGGCGCGGCGCCTCTCCGTCCATCTGGACGCGCCCCTGGTCTTGAGCGGTTACTCGCGCCTGGTCATCGACTGCAACCGGCCCCTCGGCCATGCTCAATCCATTGCCGAGCAGAGTGCCGGCATTCCCATTCCCGGCAATCTCGGTATCTCCGCCGCAGAGCGCGAACGCCGGGGCGCGACCCTGTTCCAGCCTTATCACGACGCCATCGCTGGACTGCTCGCTGAACGCCGCCAGCGGCCGACGCTGCTGCTCAGTATCCACAGTTTTACCCCCGTACTGAATGGCCAGCAACGGCCTTGGCAGGTGGGCATCTCGCACTGGCGGGATCGAAGGCTCGCCGATTGGCTGATCCAGGCCCTCACCCGCGATCCGGAGTTGACCGTGGGCGATAACGCGCCCTATCCGATCGAGGCCAGCATCGACTACACCGTCATCCGCTGCGTGGAAGGTTTCGCATTGCCAGGCGTCATGATCGAGATTCGCCAGAACGAGATTCACACCCCGGCGGGCGCCACGCGCTGGGCCGCGCGCCTCGCCGAGGCCTATCGGCTGATCGAGGACGAGGCCCGAGGCTTGGTGGGGCCGGTTCGGGAGGCCTGATGGGTGCTGCCAAAGCGACCAAACCGGCCCGATCCCCTACCAGGACCACTCAAGGGGCGGTAGCACTGACGCAATTACCGCCCAGCGAATGGCCAAGGGCCTCGGGCTGATCCGGGGACTGAGCATAGGCCCGAACCTGATAGGCATAAGGCGTACCGGACACCAACCCAGAATTCTGGAACCTAACGGTATTGGCCGGTACAGTGCCGACCGCGCCCCAGGACGTTGTCGCGGCGCAATGGCCGGTCTTGCGATAGATACGAAAACCGCTTTCCACCGTGCTTTTATCGATCCAGCCCAAATTGATTCGTCCAGTCCCCCCAAGCGTGACACCGAGGTTGGCGGGGGCTTAGGGTACCACTGCCTCGGCGGTGGCTGGCGAACAGCCCGCGCCACCGCACGCCACCAGATAGTAACGGTAGAGGGTGGTTGAACCTAAAAAGGGCAGTTACCCCTTGCCTTATTCCAGCCAACCTAATGAAATAATGGCCAAAGGAGGTGCCCATGAACCAACTGACCATTCACCCTCCAGGTGAAGCCCCCTCGACGGTGCTGA
>JBASIS010000054.1:0-2451 GCA_049654905.1 Chromatiaceae bacterium | reverse complement strand
ACCTCCGCCTGGCCCTGATGTTGGGGCCCCGCCCGCCCCGCGGCCCGGACCAGCAGGGTTGGGGAGGCCCCGTCCTGGAAGACATGCCGCTCCGCGGGGAGCCGCAGGCGGGGATCGAGCACCACCCGGACCGGGTTGTCGCCAGACACCAGCCGGGTGGTCAGGCGCGGGTTGTCGGCGGCCACTGTCTCGGCCCCCACCAGCACGGCATCGCAGAGACCGCGCAGGCA
The DNA here is from genome assembly GCA_049654905.1 of Chromatiaceae bacterium. Lineage (GTDB taxonomy): Bacteria > Pseudomonadota > Gammaproteobacteria > Chromatiales > Chromatiaceae > M0108. The sequence continues at coordinate 2,221 of JBASIS010000054.1, read as the reverse complement.
ATGCAGGTGCAGGATGTTTTCCGGGCCGGTGACGAAGCAGGACTCCCCCTGGTTGGTGGCGATAAAGCCATCGAGGCTCTGCCCCAGGTGGCCCAGGGTCAGAGTCTCGCCGGGATGGCGGGGCAGCAGCGGCAGGTAAAGATCCAGCAGGGCCCGCGCCTCGCCCTGGGCGGCGGGGGCTAGCCCCCAGCCCGACCCCGGGGACCAGGTGATGAGGGCCTCGGTCGCGGCCTCGGTCACGGGTTTCAGCCCCGCAACCGCATCCCCCGCGAAGCTGATTGGGCCCTCGGGCAGAGTCCCGCGCCGGACCAGGCGCTGGGCACCCAGGAGGGTGGACCAGGCCAGGCTTGCCGCTGGGCCCAGCGTCGGTACGAGCCGGGAGGCCTCGCTCTGGGCTAACGCCACAACCCTGACCGCCGCTTCAGGAGAAGAGGCTCATACGCCGCATCACCCCGTCGCGCTTCACCAGCCAATGCATGAGCGCGGCCCCGATGTGGAGCGCCAACAAGGCGAGCAGGGTCCAGCCCAGGACACCGTGAAGCTGAAACAGCTTCTCGCTCAGGGCCGGATCCTTGGCGATCAGCCCGGGCAAGGTCCAGGCGAACAACTGGACCGGGTAACCCCCGGCCGCCGTCGCCAGCCAGCCTACTATGGGCTGGGCCAGGAGGACCAGGTACAGGAGGGCATGAACCGCCTGGCTGGCCAGGCGCTCGAACCCAGTCAGGGTTGGTACGGGGGGCGGGGCGCCCAGGGTCAGGCGCATCACCAGACGCAGGGTCATCAGAGCCAGAATCAGCACCCCCATCGTCTTGTGCCCGGTATAGAGGGCATCAGTCACCTCACCCCCAAAGGCGTCCTTGGTGCCATCGAACCCCAGCCAGCCGAGGGTTAGACCCACCCCCAGGGCGGGAATTACCAGCAAGGCCAGGAGCCAGTGCAGCAGGCGTTGTACCAGGGTGTAGCGATCGGCCTCGGACATAGCAGTTTCCTCTTGTGACAAGCTCCCGGGATCAAGATGTCGTACCCGGCCACCGGTCCGGCCAGGTCGCTCGCGCCAGCCGATCAGGCCGAGGCCTTGGCCGCGGCCGACTCCGCCAGGGACTTGAGTTCACCCGTGGCATGGAGTTCCAGGGTGATATCGCACCCCCCCACCAGCTCGCCGTCGATATAGATCTGGGGGAAGGTCGGCCAGTCCGCGTAACGGGGCAGATTTTCAAAAATCTCCATATCCTGGAGGACGTTGACGTAGGCAAAGGGGACGCCACACTCCTTGAGGGCAGCAGCGGCGCGCATGGAAAAACCGCACTGGGGAAACTGGGGGGTGCCCTTCATGAAGATGACGATGGCATTACCCTTGACCTGCTGATCGATACGCTCCAGGACGTCCATTGGCTGACCTCTGTTAAGAATAGGAAAAAAATAGGGGATGGAGTGGGGGCTGAGATCGGGCCGCGGAGGCCCATTTCAAGGAAGCCCAGCCACCGGGCTAGGTCCGCGCCGCGGGATTAACGGCCAACACCTCGTCAACCAGCTCGATCCACTGTCGCACGGGAATCCGGGTACCAGACTCCAGGTGCAACTGACAACCGACATTGGCGGTGGCGATGCACTCAGGGCCGCCGGCGGCCAGGCTGGCGAGCTTGTTGTCACGCAGTTGCCGCGCCAGAACGGGTTGCAGCAGGGAATAGCTGCCGGCCGAGCCACAGCAGAGGTGGCCGTCGGCCACTGGGGTCAGCTCGTAGCCCAACCGGGTCAGCAGCCCCTCGGCCAGACCCGGCAGCTTCTGCCCGTGCTGGAGGCTGCAGGGCGAATGAAAGGCAATTTTGCGACCGGCCCCCGGCGGGGGCAGGGCGACCTCCGGGCGGGCCAACTCGACCGCCAGCACCTCGCTCGGATCCCGGGCCAGGGCCGCGATCCGCGCCGCCTTGGCGGCATAAGCCGGGTCCTGGGCGAGCAGGACGCCATAATCCTTGACCATGGCCCCGCAACCGCTGGCGGTCACCAGGATGGCCTCGGCGCCGGCCTCGACCTGGGGCCACCAGGCGTCGATGTTGCGCCGGATCATGGTCAGGGCCTCCTCCTCCGCGCCCAGGTGGTGCGGCAGGGCCCCGCAACAACCCGCCCGCGGGATCTCGACCAGGCTAATGCCCAGGCGATCCAGGACCCGGGCGGCGGCGGCATTGGTATCGGGGGTCGCCGCCGCCTGGGCGCAGCCCGCGAG
>JBASIS010000053.1:0-15347 GCA_049654905.1 Chromatiaceae bacterium | reverse complement strand
TGCTGGGCATCCACAAGAACCTGCGCCTGCTGTTTCCACAGAACCGGGAGCTGGCCTACCGCTGGATGACGACCCGCAACAAGGCGTTCGACAACCTCACTCCGGTCGAGATCGTCAAGGAGTGGGGCTTCGCAGGGCTACTGACGGTGCGGGGGTACCTGGACCGTGCCCGTGGCGTTTGAATCGCGAGACGGATGAATTCGCTCTTCGCCACACTCACGCTGGCTGATATTCATCAGGACCTGGTGAGGAACATCGTTTCGCTCCGACAATCCCAGGATCTATTTGATGACCTGACGGATGATCCGGCCGAGTGGCTGCTGGTGCAGAAGGTGGAAGCCGATGTCAAGCCACCCCTGTATCGTTCGAGGACGCCCATCATTCACCGACCGTTCGAGGATGCGGAGTGGTTCAACGCCATCGCTTGGCCTTTCAAGCATTGGCAGGCCAGCCGCTTTTCGGATGGGACTTATGGTGTTTGGTACGGATCAGACACGGTCGAGACCACGGTCTATGAGTCAGCCTATCACTGGTTCCGGGGGCTGCTGGCCGATGCCGGTTTTGATCGTGAGACGGTCGTAGCCGAGCGCAAGGTCTACTCGGTGGCTTGCGGGGCTGCTCTGCTGGATTTGCGGCAAGCGACAACGGATTACCCGGAGCTGTTGCATCCCTTCGACTACTCCTTTCCGCAAACAGTGGGCGCGCGCATCCACAGGGAGGGGCACCCAGGGTTGCTGATTCAGTCCGTCCGCCGGCCTGGGGGCGATAACCTAGCGGTATTCAACCCCGGCGTGCTGTCGAACCCTAGGCTCAACTGTCAACTGACGTATCGGCTGGAAGGCAACTGCATCAGGGTGGAAAAGCAACCGGGCACGGTCTGGGTCAACCTGGATGTGGCAAGATTTGCATGAAGAAGGGCGTCAACCCCCGGACGGGGCCACCACCGGGTCCAGGCGCGCCGCGCCCAGGGCCTTGAGCAGGCCGTCTCCGGGGTACGATGGGAGACGGCCACCAACACATGAAGTTCATGATGATGACCCCAGCCTTGCCAGTATCTGCTGGGCAATACCACGGCCTTGCGCGGTCCCCTCGGAGTCGCCAATCCAGAGGAATAAGCCCCGGCCTTGCATGGCCCGTTGCCAGGCGAGGCCGATCTGCCGTTTGGCTTTGTCGCCATCCCCGATATGACTGCCTTTGTATTCCATTACCAGAACGCGGCCATCGTGCAAGCGGGCGAGGAAATCGGGATAGAACCAGTCGTTGCCCTTAGCGGGACAGGGCAGCCTGAAGCTGTGGGAGTGGCGTTCGAAGTTGCGCAGCCAGACTTCTACCTCGGGCGGGGCGTCGAGAACGACGGCCAGCTCGGTCTCCGGTTGGTTCATCTCCCCGACGCTGGGGTAGCGGTGTTGGCGATGGTTGGCGGGCAGGCGCTCGCACAGTCGCTCGATGGCTGCCGGGGCCGTGGCTGGATCAATACTGAGCTGGATGCCGGACTCGCTTTGCTGAAGAAGGGTGATGCCCGCCAGGCTGTCGCCAGATAAGCCGTCCAGGTCGGGGGGTGGACCCGCCAGGGCAAGGGTGGTGCCTCGCCGGGTGGCGAGCAGATCATCATCCGGAGGCAAGAGGGGCGACTGGATGGCCTCGCTCGCTTGGGTGCGGTCAAAGCCCAGGGTGATCAGGGCATCACGCAACTGGGCCGCCGTGGACTGGAAGCGACCATGGGTGACATGAGCATAGGCGCGGTTGAGGGGGTCGAAGTGGCTGGCCTGGGCGCTGGGCATGCGCAGCACGCGGCCCAGAAGCTGTTCGATATCCTTGGCGGAACGGATGTTGGCGACCGAGCAGAGGACATAGGCCCAGGAACAGTCCCAGCCCTCCTTGAGGGCCTGGACGGTGATGATGTGGCGGATGGGGCAGTCGGCCTGGGGGTGATCTAGGATCGAGCAACTGTGCCTGGATGTAAACCGCGCGGAAGGCTTTGGGTACTTACCGCGGGATGCCCGGTGGAACGGAGGCGTAAAATGATTCCGGTACTGTTCCTGACCCAATCCTTGAGCAGCCAAGTGGTTGGCCCGCATTGTGGGGGGCCAGGGGAGCAATTGAGTTGGAAGGCCCGCGGGCCAACGGAGTAAGTCATGCCCATTAAACAAGTCCTCCTGGAGGGCGGGCGACCCGTCAAGATCTGGACCGACGAGGTGGATGCCTACGCCCGGGCGCAGTTGATCAATGTCGCCAAGCTACCCTTCATCCACCACCACGTCGCCGCCATGCCGGACATCCACGGTGGCATCGGCGCCACCATCGGCTCCGTACTCGCCACCCACCAGGCCATCATCCCGGCGGCGGTGGGGGTGGACATCGGCTGTGGCATGGCGGCGGTGCGCCTCTCCCTGACCGCCAACGACATCGACGAACCGGCGCTGAAGAAGGTTTTCGACCAGATCAGCCGCGACGTACCGGTGGGCCGTGCCCAGCACCGGGACGATCGCGCCCTGACCGATGCCGCGCGGCCCTTCGACGCCCCACTGTCCGTTATGACCGCCAAGCATCCGCAACTGCTCAAGGCGTTCGGCAAGTTCTCGAACTGGGTAAATCAGATGGGCACCCTGGGCGGCGGCAACCACTTTATCGAAGTCTGCCTGGACGAGGTGGATCAGGTCTGGGTCATGCTCCACTCCGGCAGCCGGGGCATCGGCAACGCCATCGGCCACTACTTCATCGAACTGGCCCGGCGGGACATGGAGCGCTGGTTCATCCAGTTGCCGGACCGGGACCTGGCTTATTTCCCCGAGGGCAGCGAGCATTTCGCCGATTATGTGGCGGCGGTGACCTGGGCGCAGGCCTACGCGCGGGAGAACCGGGATCAGATGATGCAACTGATCCTGGCGGCCCTGGCCCGGCACCTGCCCGCCTTCCAGGCGACCATGGCCGTGGTCAACTGCCATCACAACTATGTGGACCGGGAGCATCATTACGGCGAGAACGTCTGGGTGACCCGCAAGGGGGCGATCCGGGCGCGCGCGGGGGACCTGGGGATCATCCCCGGCAGCATGGGAGCACGCAGCTACATCGTGCGCGGCAAGGGCAACCCGGAGAGCTTCTGTTCCTGCGCGCATGGTGCCGGCCGGCGCATGAGCCGCACCGCCGCCGAGAAGCAATTCACGGTCGCCGACCTCACCGCCCAGACTGCGGGGGTCATCTGCCGCAAGGACCAGGGCGTGCTCGACGAGATCCCGGGGGCCTACAAGGATATCGACCAGGTGATGGCCAACCAGGCGGACCTGGTGGAGGTGGTCCACACCCTCAAGCAGGTGGTGTGCGTGAAGGGCTAGGGCCCGCCCCTCGGCGCTTGACGCCGCTCGGGGGGCAGCGTCCGGTCTGACGCAGTGCGGGGCGGCGCCTACAACCTAGGAGTTGTCATGCAAGCGGTCGTGTTTTCGGGCATCCAGGCCTCCGGCAAGTCGAGCTTCTTCAAGGAGCACTTCGCCGACTCCCATGTCCGCATCAATCTCGACATGCTGCGGACGCGGCACCGGGAGGCCGTGCTACTCCGCGCCTGCCTCGAGGCCCGGCAAGCCTTCGTGGTGGATAACACCAACCTGCGCGCTGCCGAGCGCGCCGGCTACATCAGGCAGGCGCGGGGGGCCGGGTTCTCCGTGGTCGGCTACCGCTTTCAGGTGGCGCTGACCCAGGCGCTGGCGCGCAACGGACACATAGAGATAAAAAAACCGCTACTCGGATCACCTCGGTTCCAATTCCGACTGTATCCACCGGACCAAGGGCACCTGGGTGCTTGCCCAAGGCGGTCAGACTGAGCGGGGCATAGTCCCCGGCCCGCATGGCGTCAGGCCCCGGACAGGGGCGCCAACTGGCTAGAAATCAGGGCTTTACCAGGGGCATGGTTCACCAGCGATGACATTAGATTGCCGATGGGCGGCAGGTTGCCGGCATTGACTTGGAGGGGCCTTCTTTTACGGCGCGGGCTCCAGGGATACCGGGATCTCCTCCGGCGCCAGCCACACTACCTGGCCATCTCGCCATATGGCGATGGGGTTGCCGGCGCGTTTATGCAGGCGCAAGGCATCTTCCTCCGCTTGGCGCAGGGCCATATCGATCAGATGGGGATGACTCAGGATGGCATCCAGGTCACGCGGTTCCTTGGTCATTGGTGGATCTCCAGGAGGTTATGCCAGACGTCAGGGCGCAACAGGTGCGTTGTTTCCTGCTTACCGCCAGCGGCGATAAAGCGAAAGCGGAAAGCCCTTGGGCGATCAGATCGGCATTGACATATTCCGCCACGCCGAGCAGGTCCCGCACCAGCCCCGGGGCGGCCGAGGTCTTGCCAGCACCGTTGGGGCCAGCGATCAGCAGCACATGGGGTCTAGGGTTCATCGAGTGTCCCAGGTCAGGAGGCGGCTGGTATCTTTATCGAGGGTTGGCTGTCCGTATAGTCCATGCTGGCGGTTCCTCAAGCGAGGATCGGCATTGGAAGGCTTGGCCGCGCCGCCGGATGATTATGGGCTAAATCAACAGTCGCCGCGTGGTGCCGTAAGGCTTGTTCGACCACCGGTCGCGGCTTGACGGGCACCTACTTGGCCCACGGCGGTCAGGCTGAAGCGGGCATGGTCCCGGGCGCGCATGGCGTCAGCCCCCGGACAGGGCCGCCACCGGGTCCAGGCGAGCCGCGCGCAGGGCCGGCAGCAGACCGAAGAGGAGCCCGGTGGCCAGGGAGACCGCCGCCGCCGCGAGCGGCGCCCAAAGAGGCGTGACCAGGCTGAAGGCCGGGACCTGGGCATTGAAAAGGGCGACCGCCCCATAGGCGACCAGGATGCCCAGGGCCGTCCCCGCCAGCGCCAGCAGCAAGGCCTCGGTGAGGAAGAGGGCGAGGATTTGCCCCTGGGCCGCGCCCAGGGCCTTGAGGAGGCCGATCTCCGGGGTGCGCTGGGCGACGGCCACCAACATGACGTTCATGATGAGCACTCCCGCCACCAGCAGGCTGATGGCGGCGATGCCCGTCACCGCCAGGGTCAGGGCATTGAGGATTTTGTCGAAGGTGGCCAGCAGGGCATCCTGGGTAATGAGGGTGACATCGTCCTCGCCCTCGTGGCGTTCACGCAGGATGGCGAGGACGGCCTCCTCGGCGGGGGCCAGGGCGGCGCGACTGCGGGCCTGGATCAGGATGCGAAAAAGGGCCGGGCTATCGAAGAGGGCCTGGGCGGAGGCGACCGGGATCAGGGCCGTATCGCCGAGATCCGCCCCCAGGGAGAAGCCAGAGCTTTGCAGGAGGCCGATGACCCGGAAGCGGCGGTCACCGATACGGACCCATTGGCCGAGGGGGGACTGCTGGTCGAAGAGTTCCCGGGCCAGCTTCTCGCCCAGGAGGGTGACGGCCTGGCCCTGGCGGGGATCGCCCGGCGGCAGGAACTGGCCCTGGGCCAGTTCGATCTGGCGCACTGGCTGGAAGTCGGCGGTGGTGCCGACGATGTTGGCCTCCCGTTCCCGGTTGCCGTGGGAGACCGGGGCCGACCCCAAACTGAGGGGCGCGATCCGTTCCACCAGGGGCGAGCGCAGCAGGGCCAGGGCATCGTCCAGGGTCAGGTCCCGGGCCGTCCCGCCGATCAGGGGGGGCGGCCCGCCGGTCGTCTCGTTGCGCCCCGGCAGGACAATGAGCAGGTGGGTCCCAAGCTGGGTGAACTTGCCCGAGACATAGGAACGCGCCCCCTCCCCCAGGGAGCTCAGCACCACCACCGCCGCCGTCCCCAGCCCCATGGCCAGCAGTGTCAGCCAGGTCCGGGCAGGCTGGCTCGTCAGGGCCCGCAGGCTAAAGGTCAGGGCATCTTCGAGGCGCATGAATGTTTTGGGCGAGACCGGTTATAGCGGAGTTTTGGAGAGGTTGGACGCTCGGCCAAGGTAAGCGAATATACTCGACTGCAAGCAACAGCAGTGACCCAAATGATCGCCCTTGAGGAAGAGGCAATGACAACCGCCATACGCTACGAAGATGATGTGGTCACCTGGTCCACCGAACAGGCACGCCTGCTGCGTGAGGGCCGGTTCGACCTCTTGGATATCGCGCACCTGGCCGAGGAGATCGAAGACGTGGGCAAGAGCGAACAACGGGAACTGGCCAACCGCATGGCCATTCTCCTGGCCCATCTCCTCAAGTGGGAGCGGCAGCCCCCGCGGCGAGGGGCAAGCTGGCAGATTACCATCCGCAATCAGCGCCGCGGCATCGCCCGCCGCCTGGAGGAAACTCCGAGCCTGGGCCCCAAGCTCGCCGAGCCGGGCTGGTGGGCAGGTGTCTGGGATGATGCCACGGCCCAGGTGGCCGAGGAGACGGGATTATCGGATTTTCCCGATACCTGTCCCTGGAGTAGGTTGCAGATATTGGATAAAGCCTGGTTGCCGGACTGACCTGGAGTTATTTTGTTTAAGATGTGGGTGCAGCGTGCCGCTGGTACCAGCCGTAAGCATCTCGCAGCCCCTCCTCAAGTCCGATGCGCGCCTCCCAGCCCAAGGCCTTGAGGCGCGACACGTCCAGCAGCTTGCGCGGGGTGCCGTCGGGCTTGCTGGGGTCGAAGTCCAGCCGCCCCTGGAAACCGGTGACGCGGGCGATGGTCTCCGCCAATTCCCGGATGGTGACATCCGTCCCCGCGCCGACGTTGATGTGAGAGAGCATGGGCCGGGTGTGGGCCTGGTAGACCGCCGGCGCCAACTCCATGACATGGACGCAGGCGGCGGCCATGTCGTCAACATGGAGGAATTCCCGGCGCGGGGTGCCACTGCCCCAGATAGTCACCTGGTCGGCGCCGGTGTGCATGGCCTCGTGGAAGCGCCGCAGCAGGCCGGGAATGACGTGGGAATTCTCCGGGTGATAGTTGTCACCGGGGCCGTAGAGGTTGGTGGGCATGACGCTGCGGTAGTCGCGGCCATGCTGGCGGTTATAGCTCTCGCACAACTTGATGCCGGCGATCTTGGCGATGGCGTAGGGCTCGTTGGTCGGTTCCAGGGTGTCGGTGAGGAGGGCCGCCTCGACCAAGGGCTGGGGGGCGAGCTGCGGATAAATACAGGAGGAGCCGAGGAACAGCAGCTTCTGGACACCCTGGGCATGGGCGGCCTGGATGAGGTTGGCCTCGATCATGAGGTTTTGATAGATGAAGTCGGCCGGGTAGCTATTGTTGGCATGGATACCGCCGACCCGGGCGGCGGCCAGATAGACCTGGTCGATGGGGTGGTCGGCGAAGAAGCGTTTGACCGCCGCCTGATCGAGGAGATCCAACTCGGCATGGGTGGCGGTGAGCAGGTTGCCGTAGCCCAAGGCCGTTAGCCGACGCACTAGGGCGGAGCCGACCATGCCACGATGGCCGGCGATGAAGATGGGCACCGCCAAGTCGCGGGCCGGCTCGACGGCGGACCCCCGATCCCCGACGCCAGCGGCGGCCGTTGCCGGGATGCGGGTCGGGTCCAGCGGCGCCTGCGGCTTCCGGGCCATGGTCAATCCTCCACCGCCAGGGGCGTGTCGTGGCCACTGGCCTTGAGGAAGGCGTGGCGCCGGGCGCTCTTGAGATCCTCGGCGACCATCTCGGCGCACAGGGCCTGGACGGTGATTTCCGGTACCCAGCCGAGGCGCTCCTTGGCCTTGAGGGGATCGCCGAGGAGGGTCTCGACTTCGGTGGGGCGGAAGTAGCGTGGATCGACGCGCACCAAGATGTCGCCGACCTTGAGCGCCGGGGCCCGGTCCCCCGTGATGGCCGAGACGATAGCGTGCTCGTCCAGCCCCTCGCCTTCGAAGCGCAAGGTCAGGCCCAATTCCGCCGCCGACCAGCGGACGAAATCACGCACGGTATGCTGGATGCCGGTGGCGATGACGAAATCCTCGGGCCGCTCCTGCTGGAGCATGAGCCACTGCATGCGCACATAGTCCTTGGCGTGGCCCCAGTCACGCAGGGCGTTCAGGTTGCCCAGATAGAGGCAATGCTCCAGGCCCTGGGCGATGTTGGCCAGGCCGCGGGTGATCTTGCGGGTGACGAAGGTCTCGCCCCGGCGGGGACTCTCGTGATTGAAGAGGATGCCGTTGCAGGCATAGAGGCCGTAGGCCTCGCGGTAGTTGACGGTGATCCAGTAGGCGTAGAGCTTGGCGACGGCGTAGGGGCTGCGCGGATAGAAGGGGGTGGTCTCGCGCTGGGGGACTTCCTGGACCAGGCCGTAGAGCTCGGAAGTGGAGGCCTGGTAGAAGCGGGTCTTTTTTTCCAGACCCAGGAAGCGGATGGCCTCCAGCAGGCGCAGGGTGCCCATGGCGTCCACGTCGGCGGTGTATTCGGGGGACTCGAAACTCACCGCCACGTGGCTCTGGGCGCCCAGGTTGTAGACCTCGTCGGGCTTCACCTCGCGCAGGATGCGGGTCAGGTTGGAGGAATCGGTCAGGTCGCCGTAATGAAGGTGGAAGCGGGGTTGATCGGTGTGCGGGTCCACATAGAGATGATCCACCCGCTGGGTGTTGAAGGAGGAGGCGCGGCGCTTGATGCCGTGGACCTCATAGCCCTTCTCCAGCAGGAATTCCGCCAGGTAGGAACCGTCCTGGCCGGTGATGCCGGTGATGAGGGCGCGGTGGGTCATGATGCTGTTTCCTGATCGATGTCGGGCAAGGGGTTAGTGCTGGCCTACAACCGACGGCCCTGGAGCGGTTCGGCTGCCGGCGCCGGGAAAAGGGGGCCACCGCCCCGGGCGTTAGGGCTTGCGCGCCAGGTCCTGATTCGCCAGCAGGGCCCGGCAGGCGGCGGGCATGGGCGCGGCGGGCTTGGCCTCGCCCCCCCGCTTCGGCTTGCGGGCCTCCTCGGTAAACCACCAGGCCAGCTCGGCACCGCAGCCCTCGCCGGCGGCGATGGGGGACTGGGCCTCGCAGGCCGGGCTGTCCTTGGGACACTTGAGGCGAACGTGGAAGTGGGCGTCATGTCCCCGCCAGGGGCGGAGCTTGCGCAGCCAGTAGCGATCGCCGGTCTCGCTCTGGCACAGGGCCTGCTTGATGGCGGGGTTGACAAAGATGCGCTCGACGCGGGCATCCTCGGCGGCGTGTTTGAGCAGCAGCCGCTGGTCCTGACCCCAGAAGCCATTCACCGCCAGACCATCGGCCCTGACCATGGAGGGCGGACTCTGAGACTCCGGATAGGCACGCTGGGCCTGGCTGGGGGAGTCGGCGAACTGGAACCAGATATCCAAATCCAGGCCATTCTGGTGGCTGCGATGAGAGGTGGACATGAGACCGCCGCGCGGTTGGGAGAGGTCACCGATCATGACATAGCGACCGGTGCGCTGGGCCTGAGCGGCACCCAGATCCCTGACGAAGGCCAAGGTGACGGGGTGGCCGAAATGGCGCAGACGCTCGCGGCGAATCTGGACAAAGCCCTCGCCCTGGACCGGCAGCGATGCCGCCCCGGCCAGACAACCATTGGCGGCTTCCCCGATGGCTGCGGGGGGGCCGGGCGAGACGGCCCGGACCTCCGCCCAGGAATTGGCCTGGGCGGCGGGGGCGATGGCCAGGACCCAGGCCAGGCCCACGCCAGCGCTCACAACAAAGGGTAACAATTTCATTCTTGTCCGCCTAGGCATGGCCGATCAGTTCATCGACATGGGTGCTGACGCAGCGGCCCAAGGCGTTCAATTCGTAGCCGCCCTCCAGGCAGGAGACGATGCGCTCGTGGGCGTGCTTGACCGCCAGGTCATGCAGTTTACGGGTAATCCAGCCAAAGTCGGAGGTATGGAGATTGAAATGGGCCATGTCATCCTCGGCGTGGCCGTCGAAGCCGGCGGAGATCATGATGAGTTCGGGCGCGAAGGCATCGAGGCGTGGCAGCCAATGCTCGGTCACCGCCGCCCGATAGGCGGGGCCGTCGGTCAGCTTGGGCAAGGGCAGGTTGGCAATGTTGGGGGCATCGGTCTCCCAGCCAGGACCCGGATAGAAGGGGTGCTGGAAGCTGGAGCAAAAGAGGACCCGCTCGTCGCCCTCGAAGATGTTCTGGGTGCCGTTGCCATGGTGAACATCGAAATCGATGATGGCAATGCGCTGGAGGCCATACTTGGCCAGGGCGTGGGCGGCGCCGACGGCGACATTATTGAAGAAGCAGAAGCCCATGGAGCGGTTGCGTTCGGCGTGATGTCCCGGCGGGCGGACGCAGCAGAAGGCGGCGTGGTGCCTGTCGCTCATCACCAATTCCACGGCCATGATGGCGGCGCCGGCGGCGCGCATGGCGGCGGGGAGGGTGCCGATGCTCATGGCGGTATCACCGTCGATCCAGGCCAACTGGCCATCCATCCCGGGCGCCGAGTGGAAAATGAGATCGACGTAGTCCGGGTCGTGGACCCGCAGCAACTGCTCTCGGGTGACCTCGGGGGCATCATAGTGGGTGACCAGCATTTCCATGCCGGAGGCGATCATGCGATCAGCGATGGCATAGAGCCGCTCCGGGCACTCCGGATGGTGGGCGCCAGGCTTGTGCTCCTGACAGAGTTGGTGACCGATAAAGGCGAGGTTCATGATGCTTTTCTCTCCCCGTTTTGTGCTCGATTATTAGTGCCCCTGTCCTAACGGGCCAGGCTTATTATCAGGTATATTGATGACCCTTGGGACGCGGGTTATGGATGGTCCGGCCCCCCGCCATCACCTTTTAGCTTAACCCGATCGCACCACGCGATTCGACCCCTATCCCTTAATTTCCACCAAATCCACCAAACCCATAAAGGGACTCCCATCGTGAAGCTGTCAGACGTGGATCCGCTGTTCGTTCCCACCGGCGTTGCCGTATTCGGCGCCAGCGACAATCCGGAATCCATGGGAGGCCTGGTCTTCCGCAACCTGATCGAGGGCGGATTCAAGGGACCCTGCTTCGCCATCAACCCCAAATACGAAGAGGTCGCCGGCAAGCGCAGCTATGCCAGCCTGGAGGAGGTCGATAAGCCGCTCGATCTGGCGCTGATCGCCACCCCCGCGCCAGCAATACCCGGCATCCTGGGCCAATGCGGCGCCAAGGGCGTGCACATGGCCGTTATTTATTCGGCGGGCTTCGCCGAGGCCGACGAGGCTGGCGCCCACCTGCAGGACAAGATCGTGGAGACGGCGCGTCGCCATCGCATCCGCGTTCTCGGCCCCAACACCCTGGGCATGCTCCGGCCCCAGAACCGCCTCAACGCCACCTCCGGCGTCGCCACCCAACTGGTGAGCGGTAACGTCGCCCTGGTGTCCCAATCCGGCGCCGTCTGCAGTGCCATGCTGGATTGGTCGGTGCCGCGCCACATCGGCTTTTCCTCCATGGTCTCCCTAGGCGCGGCGGCGGATGTGGACTTTGGCGACGTACTCGACTTCCTGGCCCTGGACGCCCACACCCAGTGCATCCTTTTATATGTCGAGGGCATCCGCGATGCCCGCCGCTTCATGAGCGGCCTGCGCGCCGCCGCCCGCATCAAGCCAGTGATCGTGGTCAAGGCGGGCCGCATGGCGGCGGGCTCCCGCGCCGCCAAGTCCCACACCGGCGCCTGGGTCGGCTCGACCGAGGTCTTTCGCGCCGTCATGGAACGCGCCGGGGCGGTCCAGGTCGATGCCCTGCACCAACTCTTCGCCGCCGCCCATGTCTTCGGCGCCAACAAACGCCTGGGCGGTGACCGCATCGCCATCATCACCAATGGTGGCGGTCCCGGCGTGCTCGCCGCCGACCGCGCCGCGGAACTGGGCCTGACCCTGGCCACCCTCTCGGAAGAGACCAACGCCAAGCTGGGCGAGGTCCTGCCGAGCTGCTGGTCCCATGGCAACCCGGTGGATGTCTTGGGCGAGACCACGGTGGACAACTACGGCAAGGCGGTGGAACTCTGTCTGGCCGACAGCGCGGTCGATGGCGTGGTGGCCATCCTGGCCCCCCTGTCCATGACCAATACCACCGGGGTGGCCCAGCGCCTGGTCGAAATCGCCAAAAAGACCCGCAAGCCGGTGCTAGCCTGCTGGATGGGCGCGGGCCTGGTCGCCGAAGCCGTCGCCCTCTTCGCCCAGAACCGGGTGCCCCATTTCGAGAGCCCGGAACAGGCGGCGGAGGCTATGTCCTACCTGGCCAACTACCACCGCAACCAGAAGCTCTCCATGCAGTACCCCGGCCCCCTCTCCGAGCGCCGCAACCCGGACGTGGAAGGGGCGCGCCTCATTATCGAGGGTGTCATGGCCGAGGGCCGCAAGACCCTGGGCATCGTCGAGGCCAAGGCCATCCTTTCCGCCTTCCGCATCCCGACCATGCAGGCCGTGGCGGCGCGCTCCCCCAACGAGGCCCTGATGGCGGCCCAGGCCCTGGGCTTTCCGGTGGTGATGAAGATCAGTTCGCCGGATCTCACCTACAAGTCCGACGTGGACGGGGTGCGGCTCAATATCCGCGATTCCCAGACGGTGCGCCGCACCTACTCCGAGTTGGTGGAGCGGGCCAAGGCCATGCGCCCCGAGGCCCGCATCGCGGGCGTCACGGTGGAGCACATGGTTTCCGCCCGCGCCGCCCGCGAACTCATGATCGGCGTCATGCGCGACCCCATTTTCGGCCCCATCATCAGCTTCGGCGCCGGTGGCATCGAGGTGGAGGTGCTGGAGGATCACGCCGTGGGCCTGCCGCCACTCAATGACTTCATCATCGAGACCATGATCAACCACACCCGGGTCGCCCGGCTCATGGGGGCCTTCCGCCACATGCCACCCATGAACCGCAAGGCCCTGGCGAAGATCCTGCAACGGGTCTCGGAGATGGTCTGCGAGTTGCCGGAGATCATCTCCATGGAAGTCAACCCACTGATTGGTAACGACAAAGAGGTCATTGCGGTGGACGCCCGCATCCAGGTCCAGTATCGGCCACCCCAATTGCCGCCCTATGGTCACATGGCCATCCACCCCTATCCGGTCCATCTCATCGAGCGGGCGCAGATGCCCGATGGCACCGATCTGGTGATCCGCCCCATCCGGCCCGAGGATGCCCAGATGGTGCAGACCTTCGTGCGCGGCCTGTCGGAGCAGACCAAGTACTACCGCTACATGCAGGCCATCAAGGAACTGACACCCGAGATGCTGGTGCGCTTCACCCAGATCGACTATGACCGCGAGATGGCGCTGATTGGGGTCAAGGAGGGGGTCGATGGCGACGAAATGGCCGGCGTCGCGCGCTATTCCTCCCATCCCGGCGGCGAGACCTGCGAGTTCGCCATCGTCGTCTCCGATAGCTGGCGGGACCGGGGCATCGGCGCCCGCCTCATGCGCTCCCTGATGCAGAACGCCCGCGACCGCGGTTTCCGCAACATGGATGGCGAGGTATTGACCGCCAACAGCCGCATGCTGGCCCTGATGCGCTCCCTCGGTTTCCGGATTGAACGCGATCGTCAGGACCCCGGGGTGCAATTGGTCGAAAAGGTGCTCTGATTTTGTCCCGCCGGCCGGGGGGAAACGTTTAGAATCCCCTTCCCTGGCCGGCAATGCCACGCTCTAGATAGACCCACGCCAGCCGCACAGGCTAAAGCATAATTAAACCAAGGAGATAACCAGATGAGTCGAGACGTTGTTGTTCTGAGCGCCGTGCGCTCCCCCATCGGCACCTTCGGCGGTGCCCTGGCCGAGTTCGATGCCAGCGAGCTGGCCGGCATCGTCATGAAGGAGGCGGTCGCCCGCTCCGGGGTCGATCCCCAACAGATCGAGTACGTGACCGTCGGCAACACCATGCCCACGGATTCGCGCTACGCCTACGTCGCCCGCGTCGCCTCCATCCAGGCCGGGCTGCCCATGGAGTCGGTCGCCATGCAGGTGTCGCGCCTCTGCGCCTCGGGCCTCCAGGGCATCGTCACCACCGCCCAGAACATCATGCTGGGCGATGCCGACTATGGTATCGGCGGCGGCGTCGAGGTCATGTCCAAGGCCGCCTACCTGCTGCCGGCGCTGCGTTCCGGCGCCCGCATGGGCGACACCACGGCGGTTGACGCCATGGTCGCCGTCCTCACCGACCCCTTCGGCGTCGGCCACATGGGCATCACCGCCGAGAACCTGGCCGAAAAGCACGGCATCACCCGCGAGGAGCAGGATGCCTTCGCCGTCGAGTCCCAGCGCCGGGCTCTGGCCGCCATCGCCGAGGGCAAATTCAAGTCCCAGATCCTGCCAATCGTCAAGCAGACCCGCAAGGGCGAGGTAGTGTTCGACACCGACGAGCATCCCCGCGCCGGCACCACCCTGGAGACCCTGGCCAAGATGCGGCCCGCCTTCAAGAAGGACGGCACCGTCACCGCCGGTAATGCCTCCGGCATCAACGACGGTGCCGCTTTCTTTGTGCTGGCCGCCGCCGACGTGGCCGCCCAGGCCGGCTTCAAGCCCATGGCCCGCCTCGTCTCCTATGCCGTGGCTGGCGTCGGCAATCACATCATGGGCGAGGGCCCGATCCCGGCGACCCGCATAGCCCTCAAGAAGGCCGGCCTGACCCTGGACCAGATGGATGTCATCGAGTCCAACGAGGCCTTCGCCGCCCAGGCCCTGTCGGTCGCCAAGGTCCTCGGCCTCGACCCCGTCAAGACCAATCCGAACGGCGGCGCCATTGCCCTCGGCCACCCGGTCGGCTGCTCCGGCGCCTTCATCGCCACCAAGGCCCTCTATGAGCTGGAGCGCGTTGGCGGCAAGTACTGCCTGGTCACCATGTGTATTGGTGGCGGTCAGGGTATCGCGACCATCTTCGAGCGGCTCTGATTGGGAAACCCCGGGAGCAAAGGGCTGCCTCTCGCCTGAATCCCGCCAGGGCGTCCGACGCCCCTGAGTGAACCCGGGGTTTGATGGGGCCCACCGTGCCGGCTTGAGCCGGGTCCGGTGGGCCCCTTTTCTTTATGGGTACAGGTCTAGCGTTGGCCATCCCCAATTCAGGCTGGCCTTGAACTAATTCCACGACAGTCGCACTAAAGGAATTCAATACTTCATCCGCTTCATCAGCTAGCCCAAGGAGGCTAACCCACCATGAACGAACAAGAAAAGGGCATGATCGAGGGTTTGTTCCAGCGCCTGCAACAGGCGGAGTCCCAGATGGGCAAACGCGACGCCGAGGCCGAGGCCCTGATCAACGGCTTCATGACCCGCCAATCCGCCGCCCCCTATCTCCTGTCCCAGGTGGTCCTGGTGCAGGAGCAGGGCCTGAAGAACCTCCAGACCCAGGTCGAGGATCTGGAGCGCCAACTGGCCGAGCGCCCCCAGGGCGGCGGCGGTTTTCTGGGCAGTCTGTTCGGGGGTGGTAGCCAGCCCGCGGCCCCCGCTCAACCCCGCCCCGCCGCGAGCGGCGGTTGGAGCAACAGCCCCGCCGGCGCCCAGGGCC
>JBASIS010000052.1:0-2682 GCA_049654905.1 Chromatiaceae bacterium | reverse complement strand
GGGCTTCAGGCGCTGGCGCTGTCCGCCGGGCCCCGCCGGTCCAGGGCCACCCGGATCGACCGCTCGATCCCCACCCCGTCCAGGCCGCAGGCCGCCAGTTGCGCCTCGTGGCTGTCATGGGGAAGGTAACGGTCGGGCAGGCCCAGGTGCAGGCGGGCATTCGTCAGACCGCGCTCGGCCAGGAACTCGGCGATGGCGGAGCCCGCGCCCCCGGCCACGGCGTTTTCCTCCACCGTCACCAGCAGGCGATGGTGGGCGGCCAGGTCCAGGATCAGCTCCTCGTCCAGGGGTTTGACGAAGCGCATGTTGGCCACGCTCGCGTCCAGGGCCTCGCCCGCCGCCAGGGCCGGGGCGAGCCGGCTGCCAAAGGCCAGGATGGCGATGTCCCGTCCGGTCCGGCGCACCTCGCCCTTGCCGATCGGCAGGGGCTCCAGGCCGGGCTCGATCCTGACCCCCGGACCCGAGCCGCGGGGATAGCGCACGAGGGCGGGGCCTGGATACTCAAAGGCAGTTTGTAGCAGGCGCCGGCAGTCGTTCTCGTCCCCGGGGGCTGCGATGACGAGGTTCGGCAGGCAACGGGCGAAACTCAGGTCGAAGCTGCCGGCATGGGTCGCCCCGTCAGCCCCCACCAGTCCGGCCCGGTCCACCGCCAGGGTCACGTCCAGGTCCTGGAGGCAGATGTCGTGGACGAGCTGGTCGTAGGCCCGCTGCAGGAAGGTGGAATAGATGGCCACCACCGGCTTGAGGCCCTCGCAGGCCAGGCCCGCCGCCAGGGTCAGGGCGTGCTGCTCGGCGATGCCGACGTCATGGTAGCGTTCCGGGAACTGGCGGGCGAAGCAGGTGAGGCCCGAGCCCTCGCTCATGGCCGGGGTAATGCCGATCAGGCGGGCATCCTGGTCGGCGGCGTCGCACAACCAGTCGCCAAAGATCTGGGTGTAGGTGCGACCACTGGACTTGCCGGAAAAGGCTCCCGTGGCGCAATCGAAGGGCGAGACGCCGTGGAAGGCGACGGGCTTTTCCTCCGCCGGCTCGTAGCCCTGGCCCTTGCGGGTCACGATATGGAGCAGGCGTGGTCCCCGCATGGTCTTCATGTTGCGCAGAGTGGCAACCAGGGCCTCGATGTCGTGACCGTCGATG
The DNA here is from genome assembly GCA_049654905.1 of Chromatiaceae bacterium. GTDB lineage: Bacteria > Pseudomonadota > Gammaproteobacteria > Chromatiales > Chromatiaceae > M0108. The sequence goes on along the minus strand of JBASIS010000052.1, from coordinate 1,545 downwards.
GGCCCGATGTAGTTGAAGCCGAGCTCCTCGAACAGGGTGCTGGGCATGACCATGCCCTTCATGTGTTCCTCCCAGCGCCCCACCAGTTGGCGGATGCTCGGCAGGCTCTTGAGGGCGCTCTTACCGCCCTCGCGGACACTGGTGTAGAGCTTACTGGACAGGATCTGCGCCAGGTGATTGCTGATGGCACCTACCGGCGGCGAGATGGACATCTCGTTATCGTTCAGGATCACCATCATGTCGGTGTCGGTGGAGCCGGCGTGGTTGAGGGCCTCGAAGGCCATGCCGGCGCCCAGGGCGCCGTCGCCGATCACCGCCACCACGTGACGCTGCTCGCCCTTGAGCCGCGCCGCCACCGCCATGCCCATGGCGGCGCCAATGGAGGTGCTGGAGTGACCGACGCCAAAGGTGTCATATTCGCTCTCGCTGCGCTTGGGGAAGCCGGAGAGGCCGCCGCCCTGGCGCAGGGTCGCCATGCCTTCCCGACGGCCCGTGAGGATTTTGTGGGGATAGGCCTGATGGCCCACGTCCCAGATCAGCCGGTCCTCCGGGGTATCGAAGACGTAGTGCAGGGCGATGGTCAGCTCCACCACCCCCAGCCCGGCCGCCAGGTGGCCACCGGTCCGCGAGACGCTATCCACCAGGAAGGCACGCAGTTCCGACGCCAGGGCAGGGAGATCTTCCGGGGACAGTCGGCGCAGATCGTCGGGAAAATCAACGGTGGAGAGCAGCGGAAAGCGCCCGCCGCCGCGTGGGTGGCTCTGGGTGGCGTGAGGCATGTTAGGACAGGTCCTTCCTGAAAATAACAAGGGCTAGGGATAACCGACCGAATAGTCTAGCGCAGACCCACGATGGGCGCGCCGCGAGGTTCATGCCGGGGATCTCATGAATTGCCGCAGCCGCAGGCTGTTGCCAACGACAAAGAGGCTCGACAGGCTCATGGCCCCCGCCGCGATCATGGGATTGAGCAACCAGCCGCTCCAGGGGAAGAGGGCCCCGGCCGCTAGGGGAATGAGCAGCAGATTGTAGGCAAAGGCCCAGAAGAAGTTGCCGCGAATGATCAATAAGGTGCGGCGCGCCAGGGCGATGGCCCGTGGGATGGCGCGCGGGTCCTGGGACATGAGTACCAGGTCCCCTGCCTCGACGGCAATATCGGTCCCGGTGCCGAGGGCGATCCCCACCTCCGCCTGGGCCAGGGCCGGGGCGTCGTTGATGCCGTCGCCCACAAAGGCCACCCGCCGGCCCTGGGCCTGCATGGCCTTGATGATCGCCGCCTTACCACCCGGGAGTACCTCGGCCCAGGTCTCTTCGATGCCGGTTTGCCGCGCTACCACCGCCACCGCCGCCGCGTGATCGCCGCTGACCAGGGCCGTGGTGAAACCCTGGGCCTTGAGGCTGGCGATGGCCTCGCCGCTGCCCTCCCGCAGGGGGTCGGCGACGCCGATCAGCCCGAGGGGCTGGCCCGCCCGGGCCAGGTAGATGAGGGAGCGGCCCTGGGCCTCCAGATCCGCGACGGCGGACGCCAGGGGCGCCAGGTCGATGCCC
>JBASIS010000051.1:0-7252 GCA_049654905.1 Chromatiaceae bacterium | reverse complement strand
GAAGAGGACCCCGGGGCGCGCACCCGCCGCCGCCAGGCGGCACGCGAACGCCAGGAGCGCATTGAGGCAGCACGGGCCCGGTTGCCGGAACTCGCCGCGATCAAGGCCAAACAAGGCAAGCCGCGCGAACAGGCCCGGGCCTCTACCACCGATGCCGAGGCCACCGTCATGAAGATGGGCGACGGGAGCTTCCGCCCGGCCTACAACGGCCAATTCGCCACAGCCACCGACAGCCAAGTCGTCGTTGGGGTGGCTGCATTCACGGTCGGCACCGACATGGGGCAACGCGCCCCCAGGGTCGAACAGGTCGCGCAGCGCGGCGGACGCCGCCCCGCGGAGTGGTTGGTCGACGGCATCTATCCGGCGCACGAGCAGTTGGATCGCGTTGCCGCGCACACCGTGATCTACGCCCCGGTGCCCAAGCCGCAAGACGCCCCCACCGAGCCGCACTTCGCCAAGGGCGGCGACAGCGCAGCGGTCGGCGCCTGGCGCGAACGCATGAGGACGGAGGAAGCCAAGGCGATCCACGAAGAGCGGGCGGCCACCGCCGAATGCGTCAACGCCCAGGCGCGCGAGCGCGGCCTGACCCGGCGGCGGGTGCGCGGCGCGGCACCGCCAAGGTCCGCTGTGTCCTGCTTTGTATGCCCTCGCGCATCACCTGATGCGCACCCTGGCCTTGGCACCCCGCGTATTGGGCGACGGGGAAGGTGCGCCCAGCGCAACCGCAGTAACAGCATAAAGTATTGATATTAATGTATTACATTGATTGAGGGGCGAATCCCGCCCATGGAGCAGCCCCGTTTTTCGATGACGACTACCTGAACACTTCGCGGTGCTTCGCGCCGTGCCACGCGCATCGCTGTCGTCATCACCGGCCGAAAATCGATTTCTTCACAACCTCTCAGAGCGGGCGTATCTGGAGGCCAGCGTGGCGCACCAGAAGGCCCACTCGCACGGGTGCGGCGCACGTTTCGCGGCGCCCTATAGCTTGCTGGCGTCGTGGCAGGCCGCGCCGCAGGCATGGGTATAGGGAATGGGCATGGCCTTGCCGGGTTCCACCCCCTTGACCCCCGCGTTGTCCTTGCGTGGCACCTCGTAGAGGTGCGACGTAATGTCATTCATCCAGTAGTGCTTGCCATCGCGTCCCACCAGGCCCTTGCCCATGCCGGCGCCCGTCTGCATGGTCTTGGTGTTATGGCAGCTCGTGCAGGCGATCTTGTCCGGGGCCACGGTACATTTAGTCGTCTCCTTGACGTGTTTCTTCATGTCCGTTTGCTTCTCGTGGCACTGGTTACAAGCCTTGCTGGAATCCAAGGCCGCCTTGCGCTGATGGGCGAACTCGGCCTCCCCATGGGGGTCATGGCAATCGTAACAGGCCACCAGGTGGCGGTCGTTCCGGTACTTCGAGGCCTTGATAAAGTCGCTGCCCTGCTGATGATGGGCCTTGGAGTGTATCCCATCCGGCCAGAAGTCCTTTGCGGCGGCATCCTCCCGGCTGGTGAACTGGGTGAGGAAGGTGTTACGGCTGGTGCCGGGGGGCATCATCCGATTGGCGACATCAACGGGCGAGTCGTTACCCAAGTGGCCCTGGGGGCGGCTGTGGCACTGGACGCAGATGGTGGAGGCACGCTCGGAGGCCAATTTACCGGGATTGACGATGCTGACCGACTCCTCGTCCTTCGCATGCGCCGACCCCGGACCGTGACAGGTCTCGCAGCCCATGTTGAGCTCATTGGGAACGCCGTCGCCATCAATGTCCAACTCGCCATTTTTATCGTTCACCGAGCCGGCGATAAATTTGCCCTCGGGGGTTTCGGTCAGGGTAAAGCCCGCGTAGTGACAGGCGGCGCACTCCCGCTCGAAGGACTTCTTGGCCGGCGGGTCGGTGAGCTTTTTGGTCTCCTCCTTGAACAGCCAGTCCGCGTGGTAATCACGCCACTGCTTGCGGCCACGGTCGCCAAAGGAGTCATCGCCCTGGGTATTGAACTGCACGAAGGGGAAGAGGTTCTGGCCGACGCGATAGAGGTAGCGCTGTTTGTAGAGGCCACCGCCATAGGTCAGTTCCACGGGATAGACCCGTGGCGGATCGCTCGGGTCACGGACGTTCTCGGTACGGAACTTGAGCTTGCCGTCGGTATCCTTGAAAAAGGTCGCGGTAAAGCTCACGGTACCCGGATCGGCAGGCTCCTTGTCGCTGATCAGGTACTTGTCGAAGCCCCGCTTCTCGTCAAAGCCATAAAACCAGAACTTGGTACCGGCCGTGAGCTTGTCCAGGCCCTTATTGAAATCAGGAAAACGGGAGTAATCCTGATTCTTGCTGTCTTCGCCGATGACGCGGATACCCAACCGATGCAGGGTCTTAGTGAAGTGCTCCTGCTCCTCGTGGCATTTCAGGCACTTGGTGGTACCTATGTAGGAGGCATCGGTGGGGGTATTGCCCGACACCTTGACCGTCACCACCGCCTTGGTCAGTTCCTTGGTGGACAGGGCCTTGCGCGACTTGTCGCCACCAGGCAGATAGCGGGCATCGGCGGGCTCTACGTAGAGGAAGAAATTGCCCTTCGGCACCTTGGGGAGCGTGAACTTGCCGCCCGGGCCACTCTTTGCCTGCAAGTAGCTGTTACGGTGGGCCGCCAGATTGTCCTCCAGTGGCTCGTCGTTGGAGGAGTCGCGCTTGATCTCCACCGGCGTCTTGGCCATGGTCGCCACGTCGGCGGCCGGAATCAGCCAGACGGTGGCGTTCTCCACCTTTTTCCCGTCGGCATCCTCAACGACACCCTTGACGGTAGCCGCCGCCAGGGGACCCGCCGCCAGGGTAGCGGCGACGGCGAGCCCCAGCAGGGTTGCGAAGCTTGTTTTCATCGTTCTCTGAATCTCCGGTATGCGAAACATAAAGTGCCTGTACCCCGCGAAGGCCGCGCGTCTGGCGCCGGGACAGCCCCTGGAGTAACCGGTCCCCACGCCCCCACCCGCCAGGCTGGCCTGGTGGCATGAGGCGGCCCTGGCTTTGTTGGACCTAGTCGCGCCCCGCCAAGGCCCAAGCGGGGCATGGCGACACTTCAAGAATGCAATTGTCTGGCCAGGGGGCAGGCTCGATGGGGCGCCCTGACTTTGTTGAAATTTGCGGGGGGAGGCCGGGGGAAGCAGGGGGGCCTATCGTCACGCTGGCATGACAGGTGTCATGCCTTCATGACAGGTTCCAACGTTTTAGACGCGGATACAGATTCTGCCGGGCGATGCCGCTGATCCGTGCCGCCTCGCTGATATTGCCGCCGGCGGCCTGGAGCAGGCGTACCAGATAGCCCTGCTCGAAGCGGCCGCGCTCCTCCTCGTAGGGCAGCACGGCCGCCGGGGCCGCCGGTGGCGGAGTGCCCTCGGCGGCAAGGTGCTCCAGGTGGACGGGGCCGATGGCCCCCCCGGGATGCAGCGCTACCACGCGCTCCACGGTGTGGCGCAACTGGCGGACGTTGCCAGGCCAGGGAAAGCCCTCCAGCAGGCGGATCGCGTCCGGGGTGAAGGGCCCCGCCTCCTTGTGGAAACGGGCCTTGAACAGCTCCAGAAAGTGCAGGGTGAGGGCCAGGATATCCTCCCGCCGCTCGCGCAGCGGCGCGATGCGCAGGGCGACCACGTTGATGCGGTAGAAGAGGTCTTCCCGGAAGCTGTGGTCGCGCACGGCCTCCGCCAGCCGGCGATTGCAGGCGCAAATCAGGCGAAAGTCACTCCCACGGAGGGCCGTGCCGCCCAGCCGCTGGAAGTTGCGCTCCTGAAGCACCCGCAAAAGGCTGGTCTGAAGCTTGGGACTCATATCCGCTACCTCGTCGAGGAAGAGGGAGCCACCGTTGGCCTGCTCCAGGTAGCCCGCCGTAGTCTTGGCCGCCCCGGTAAAGGCCCCCTTCTCGTAGCCGAACAGGGTGCTTTCAAGCAGTTGCTCGGACAGGGCGCCGCAGTTGACCTCGAAGAAAGGCCCGGCGGCGCGCAGGCTGCCGGCGTGCAGGATACGCGCGACCACCTCCTTGCCGGTGCCGCTCTCGCCCTCCAGCAGGACCGAGGTGTCCAGAGGCGCGACCTGGCGGATCTGCTGCAGCAGCCGTTCGATCGCCGGGGAGCGGCCAATCAGCACCTGGCCCTCGGCGCGCCCGTCCAGGGTGTGACGCAGGCTGTCGATCTCCCGGTAGGCGCGGTCCAGTTCCAGCGCCTTGTCGAGGGTCGCCTCCAGGGATTCGAGGTCCTCGAAGGGCTTGGTCAGGTAATCGAAGAGGCCCTCGCGCACCGCGCGCACCGCATCGCGCACGTCGGCATAGCCGGTAATCATGATGGCGACCTGGTGCGGTCGCTCCCGGCGCATCTCCTCCACCAGATCCAGACCGCTGCCATCCGGCAACCGCTGATCCATCAGGATCAGGTTGTAATCACGGGTGCGAAAGCGCTCCCGGGCACCGGCGGCGGTGACGGCCACCTCCAGCGTCACGGGGCGCCCACGCAACAGCCCCGCGAACAGGGCGGCCGTATAGGGCTCGTCGTCCACCAGCAGGATTTTAACGGTCACGTCGCGCCCTCCGGCATCCCATGGGTTAGGGGTAACCACAGCGCAAAGATCGCGCCACCGTCGGGATGGTTATCGCCGGTGGCCTCCCCCTCGTGCAGAATGGCGACGTGCTGGACCACCGCCAGGCCCAGTCCGGTCCCGGTGGGTCGGGTGGTGAAGAAGGGCGTAAAGAGTTTCTCGCGCACCGCGGCCGTGAGTCCCGGACCCTGGTCGATGACCGCCAGGGACCAGCCGGGGCGGCGCTCGGGCCCGGTGGCCGGCCGCAACCGTACCCTGATGGTGCCGTCGGGCGGATTGACCTGAGCGGCATTGGCCAACAGGTTGAAGAGGGCGTGGCGCACCAGCACGGGGTCGAGGTCGAGGGTCACCGGCTGCGGCAGCTCGGTGGCGACCGCCGGGTGGCGGTCGGTGCTCTGCTGGAAGAGGGCGATGGTGTCCCGCACCAGGGCCGTGACCTCGGTGGGCCGGCGCTCCGAGCGCGACACCCGGGTGAAGGCCAGCATGCGTTGCAGGAAGGCATGGCAGTCCTTACCCGCCCGCCGGATCTCACCCAGCAAGTGGCGCACCCGTACCGGGTCGTCGGCCTCGCGCTCGGCCAATTGCGCCATGTTGATCACCCCCACCAGGGGGTTGTTGATCTGGTGGGCGATCTCGCCAATGGTGCGCCCCACCTCGGACAGCTTCTCGATCTGGACGATGCGCTGGTGCTCGGTGCTGAGTCGCGCGAAGCGGGTCTCCAGTTCGCGCTGGCGGCGGTAGTCCCGCTCCACCCGGTCGAGGACCAGGTAGAAGAGGTAGAACACCAGGCCGCCGACCCCCAGGATAGCGGCGGTGGCGGTGATCAAGGTCTGGCGGAAGCCGGCCTGCAAATCCGTCACGTCGCGCACCACCGCGATCTCTCCGACCTCCAGGCCCGTCACGTCGGCCAGGGGCAGCAGGGCGGTGTAGAGGACCCGGGAACCATCCACGGTCTGCTCCGCGGCCCGGCGTTCGTCGGCGGGCCGGCGCAGACGCTCGGCGACGGCGGCGGGGATCTCCTCCAGAGTGCTGCTCAGGATCACGGGCATAGCCGCACCCCCGGTGGCACCACCCTCCCCCGGGGCCAGCAACCGGCCCTCGACCAGCACCAGCAGATCCAGCCCCAGGGCGGCGTGGATCTCCTGGGCGACGTGATCGATCTCCTCGCCCAGTTCCAGATAGCCGATCAGGGTATCGCCGTCATACCAGGGCTTGACCGCGCGCAGGGTCAGGGTACCCAGGGGACCCAGTTCCAAACCCTGGGTCTCGCGGCCGCTCTCCTGAGCCAGACGCGCGGTGGCCCGGTCGATGGCATCCCCGGACATATCGGGCTGGTGAGCACGCAGCACGACCCGGCGGGCGGTATCCATGACATAAAAGTGGGTGACCCGGTGTTGCTGGTGCAGGCGCTCGAAGAGGGGGACGATCTGGGCCCGCAGGGCTTCGAGGTCGCCGTCCAGGAGGGCGGCTTTAAGGGCGGCGTCGCGGCTGATGGGGCAGAGGGTGGCGTGGAGCTTGGCCGCATCGTTGTCGAGCTGGAGGTGAAACAAACGCTCCACGGCCCGCACGCTATTGGCCAGGTCATGCGCCCGGGCGTGGGCCTCGTAGCGATAGGCGATGGACAGCAAGGCGCCCAGCGCCAAGAGGAGCACCAGGGTAAAGGGGACCAGAATCGGTCCTTTGACTCTGTCCGCGCGTCTCATGAGTAGCCACCGAGGGTGCCTGGGATTGTGGGAGCGGCGTCCAGGGAGGCGCCCCGGAGCCAGGGTCGGGAGCCAGCATAGCACGGGGTACCAGAGGTATCATGAGGCGGCTCTACCAGACCGGCTTTCATCCACGAATCCCTGGAGGCTTACCCCATGACCAACCCCCTTGACCGCGAGAAGGATCGCATCCGCGCGGTAACCCGCCTGCTCCACCAGGCCTGCAAGCCCATCCGCATCCTGCGCGCCATCGACTGGGCGCCGGAGGTGAAGGAATCATTCCTGGCGGGCGGTAGCCGCGAACTGCCGCGAGTGACCTATCCCCCGTTTGACCCCACGCCCAGCATCGAGCTGGTGCGCGAGGCCCGCCGACTGATCGTGCCCTTTACCACTATCGACATGTGGCTGGAACGGCATGCCCAGTCGATCGAACTCGGGGCGCGGATGCTGGCGGCGGTGGGCACTCCCAGCTTCTTCGAGTTTGGCCGGCAACTCTATGGCGAGCCCACGGCGCCCCTGCGCTATGTGCCTATCACCCCCCTGGAACTGGCGAAAAGCGTCCTGGAGACCATTAACCAACTCGACCAGATCGAGATTTCCACGGCCCCACCGGCCTATCACAGTGCCGAGACGGTGGCGGTGGATCTCGAACACGCGGTGCGCACCCATTTCGGCGACCAGGCGCCCGCCATCGAACTGGTGGATCGCCTCTCCGCCAATGCCCTGGCCACCTCCCGGGCCATTAAGGTACGGCGGAGCGCCCGCTTTACCGACCGCGACTTCACCCAACTGCTGCATCACGAGGCCTTCATCCACGTCGCCACCTCCCTCAACGGCAAGGCCCAGACCGACCTGCCGCTCCTGGCGGCCGGGCATCCGGGCACCACGCGCACCCAGGAAGGGCTGGCCGTCTTCGCCGAGGTAATCAGCGGCTCCATCGAACTGGATCGGCTGCGGCGGCTGGCGGATCGGGTGCTGGCCATCC